>JBQCJS010000583.1:0-2030 GCA_051952485.1 Thermomicrobiales bacterium
TACCTATCTGCGTGACACGGTGAACGCCTCGATCCTGCACGAGGACGGAACGTGGACCCGCATCCAGCCCGCGAGTGGAGACGAGCCGTTCGACGCCCAGACGTGGTTCCTCGACCACTACAAGGCAGGCTCGCCAGTCAGCTGAGCCGGCTACCGGTTCCGCCTCTCAGCGACATCGGCCCGGCCTGCCTGCTCCTGAGCGGGCGGACCGGGTTGGTGGTCTCAACCGAGGACGACGAGCACGACACCGGCGACGATCACCAGGGCCCCGGTGACACGGCTTCCCGTCATGGGCTCCTTCAGCAGCCAGAACCCGAGCAGCGTGCCGAAGATGATGCTCACCTCGCGAGCCGGGGCGATCGAGCTGACCGGCGAGAAGGACATCGCCGTCAGCACGAGCATGTACGATCCCGCGCTCATGATGCCAACGAGGATCACTGGTATCCGCGACTGGGTCCAGATCGCGCGGACGCTCGCCCGGTGTCGTCGCGCGTAGGGGGTGAGGTACACGGCGCGCAACGCCTCTGCCGACCAGCTCTGCATCACCGCCGGGATCGCGAGGGCGCCCACGGCGTGCCCGTCCCACACCGTGTAGCAGCTGATGATGAGGCCGATGGCGAGACCGTAGCCAACGCCGACCAGGAGTGAGCGGTCCCGCATCCCCCTCAGCCGTCCACCGCTGGCAAGGATGAAGACCCCGGAACAGATCAGCACGGAACCGGAAATCGTGACCGGGGTGGGATGCTCGCCCAGCAGGACGACTGCCAGCACGGTTGCCAGCAACGGGCCGGTCCCACGCGCGATGGGATAGACGATCGAGAGATCGGCCTTCTCGTATCCCTTGGCCAGCATCACGAAGTAGGCGAGCTGGAAGACGCCGGACCCGAGCATGAACAGGATTTCCACGGGGCCGATGTGTGGGCGCACGACCAGGGCGACGGCGACGGCCACCGGGGCGTAGACGATCGAACTGACCATCGTGTAGAGCCAGACCGCCGGGACTCCGCCATTGATCCGCTTCGTCAGGTAATTCCACGTCGCGTGGATCGCGGCGGAGGCCAGGACCAGCGCAAGCGCAAGTCCGGTCATCGTGGACTGCCCCCGCGTCCGTGGCGAGCCGGGGCGGTTCTCTCGGGCGTGACGTGCATCCGGGCCGGGGTCCTCTTGCGCTTGGCGGGAAGCTTCGTATAGTGGCCCCACACAGTCCTGATGAACGCATGGGCAAGGGGCATTCTCCATGCTCGCGCACGGGGTGTAAACCTTTTCCTGACACCTGGGGGAGACGTCCGCGATGATCTTCAACGATCCGGAACGCATTGCCGCGCTCACACCGCAGAACCCGTTCGATCGCCTCGATGATGGGCGCCCGAATGTACCGGACGACCTGCTGAACCGGCTCAAGCTCGTCACCAACGACGAGGCGTGGGGCACCCTGGAGCGCGGGCACAACTACCACTACGTCTTCGAGGGCGGCTGGAAGCACCTCCATGACGACGTGGTGCTCGTCGGCCGGGCGGTGACCTGCCAGTTCGTGCCGATCCGTCCTGACCTGAACGAGGTCGTGCAGGGCATCGGGGCGAAGGAGGGTCGCGATGGCGGCCAGAACACCTGGGTGATCGACACGCTGCGCCCGGGCGATGTCCTGGTGGTCGATCTCTTTGGCAAGGTGGAGGACGGCACCTTCATCGGCGACAACCTCGGCACGGCGGCGCGGGCACGAACCGGCACCGGTATGGTGATCGACGGCGGCATCCGCGACTACGAGCGGGTGGACGAGCTAAAGGACTTCCCGGTCTATTGCCGGGGCGTCCATCCGAGCGCCATCTACGACGTGACGCTGGTCGGCGTGAACATCCCCGTCCGGATCGGGAACGCCACCGTGATGCCGGGTGATGCTGTGCTGGGTACGCGGGAGGGCGTCACGTTCATCCCGCCGCAGTTCGTGCAGGAAGTGGTCGAGAAGTCGGAGAACACGCGCTTCCGCGATGTCTTCGGCAAGCTCCGCCTCGCGGAAGGCACGTACACGTCCG
>JBQCJS010000584.1:0-2015 GCA_051952485.1 Thermomicrobiales bacterium
CGCAGCGTGTTCGTGACGGTGATGTCCTGGTTGGTACCGCCGACGATCGACACCTAGATCGGATCGGACGGCTGGTAATTCGGAGATGGCGACTTCGTCTCGACCAGGGTGTAGCTCCCGGTCGCGAGGCCGGTGAAGACCACCGTGCCATCGCCCGGACCGTTGTCGGTCGCGTCGCAGATCGTCTCGATCGTCGCCCCGTTCTGCTGGAGCGCGAAGCAGGCGTTCGGGAGGGCCTTGCCACTCTCGTCCACCTTGTGCACGGTCAGCTCGGAGGTCGCCGGAATCGGGTCGAGCCGCACCTCGATCTGCGTGAGGACGCCGGCATCGACCGTCACGGTCTGGTCGGTCGCGGTCGTGAAGCCCTGCGGAGTTGTCGTCATCACGATCGAGAACTCGCCCGCCGGCACGTCCCCGAAGCGAATGACGCCGGTGGTGCCGTTCAGGTCGTTGTCGTCGTTGTCGCAGCCGGCGATCGCCTGGCCGCCTGCTGTCGGGCGCAGCTCGTAGCACGCGCCGGGCAGGAGGGCGTTCGTCGCGTTGTTGCGGGTCGAGATCTCCAGCGTGCCAGTCGTCGGAGCCGGGTTAGCGATGATGGAAATCGTCACGCTGGCCGTCTGGTCGGCGGTGACGGTCATCGTGGCGGTCGTCGCGGACTGGAAGCCGTCGATCTTCGTGCGGCTGTCATCGGTCAGGCGCACCGCGTAGGAACCGACCGGGATGTTCGGCACCGTGATGACGGAGGAATCCGCGTTCGTGTCATTCGCATCGCCATCGCAGAAGATGCCGTATTGCTGGCTGGTGGCGGTATTCGTGAGGCTGACGCAGAGCCCGGCCGGGAGGGTGCCCTCGTTCAGCGTCAGCGTGATCTCACCCGTTCCCACCTGCGGCGGGGCGGCCTGGAGGGTGAAGTCGGCGGCGGCCGTCTGGTCCGCGACGACATCGACCTGGATCGGGTCGGGCGTCTCGTAGGCGGCGGGCACGGTGCTCGCGGCGACCGTGTGCTGCCCCGGATCGACATTCTCCACGAGGATGCTGCCGACCGCCGGATCGAGGTCGGTCGGGTCGTTGTCGCAGATGGCCGGGCCATCGTCGACGGTGATGCAGGTGCCGGCGACCGGCGTACCCTGGTCGTCCTTGAAGGTCGCGCGGATATTGCCGGACGGGACGGTCGTCGGGGACGGCGTCACCTCGATCGTCGGCGTCGCGGTCGCAGTCTCGGTGGCGGCGGTGGTGGCCGTTGCTTCCTGCGTCGGCGTCTCGGTCGGCGTCGCTTCGGTGGTCGGCGTCTCCGTCGGGGTAGCGGACGGCTCTTCCGTCGGGGTGTCCGTCGGTGTGGCGGTGGGCTCCTCGGTCGGTGTCTCCGTCGGCGTCGCCGTGGCCTCCTCGGTGGCGGTCGGGCCCAGGGTCGGCAGTTCGGTCGGGGCGCCCGCGCCACCGAACGACGTATCCGTCGTCCGGCCCGCGACGACCGTCACCGGCTGCGGCTCGGCATCGAGGGCATCCTCCGGCCCCTGGGTCACGCTCATCAGGTAGTCGCCCGGTGCGATGTCCGTCAGGACGACGATGCCGGCCTGCCCATCGGTATCGCCGTCACCGTTGTCGCAGGCGGTCGGGGGATCGGCGAACCCGATCCCACCGGTGGTGTTCAGCTGGACGCAGATCTGCTGGCCCTCGCTCGCCCACTGCGAGACATCGACCCGGACGGTGCCCGTCGTCGCATCGGACGGCGTCTCGGTCGCGGTGGGCTCCTCGCCGGACGGCGTTTCGGTAGCAGTAGCCGCCGCCTCCGTGGGGGTCGACGAGCCAGCCGCACCAAGCGTGAAGTCCTGCTCCGTATCCTGCCCGGCCACGACCGTTACCTGCGTGTCGGGAGCCCGCTCGAACTCGGCGGGACCGTCCGTCTGGCGCAGGGTGTACGGCCCGGATGGCACGGTGTAGAAGCCGAGGCGGCCATTGTTCGGGGTCGGGTCGGTCGCGTCGCAGGTCTGTCCGGCGACGGCGCCGGTGTTGTC
>JBQCJS010000585.1:0-3350 GCA_051952485.1 Thermomicrobiales bacterium
GCTGCGCCCGACGAGCGGCGTCAAGGGACGCGGCACCGACGGCGCGCGACGGAGGGCGAGATGATGAACAGCCATGGAAGCGGGATCGTCCTTCGGTATGGCACGAGCGATGATGGTGAACGAGCCCCGGTCGCGATGATGGCCATGGGAGGGCGGGCGCGTCCAGTCGCTCTTGTCATGGTACACAACGAACGGCGCCGCGGCGTCCTCGCCACACTCGCCCGATGGTCCGGTCGTGAGGAGACTGGACCCTGCGATCCCCCCGACGACCGAGGAGGTGCCCCATTCCCCGCCCTGCCGTCCTCCCCGACCGCGATGCGCTCCATGCCCTGCTCGCGCGCTGGCTGCCCGGCGTCGCGTTCTCCGTGACGCCGGCACCCAGCGGCGGATCGACGCCCGTCTGGCGGGTGGTGGTGGATGCCGGGTCGAGCGAGGACGACGGATGCGGCGAGACGTACTACCTGCGATTGGCCGAGGAACCGGGCGAACGACGGGACGGCGAGGTGCGCGTGAAACAGCTGCTGCATTCTGCGGGGGTCCGTGTCCCGGAGGTCGTGGCCTGGGAGGGGCAGCCTCCGGAACTCGATCGGGCCGCGACGCTCACCCGCTCGGTGCCCGGCCTGCCGCTGAAGGCGATGGCCCGGACCATCCCGGCGGACGATGTGGCCGCCATCGCGCGGGAGGCGGGTCGGGATCTCGCCATGCTTGCAGCGACGCCGGTAGCGGGATTCGGCTGGATCGCGCTGCCGGATGCCACGACGGGCGCCCTGCGGGCGGACCATCCGACCCGGAGCGCGTGGACCGCCGGTTACGACGCCGCGCTGGACGAGGTGATCACGGCCGGACTCGTCGCCTCCGGCCGGGTGCCGGCGCTCCGCGCCGCGTACGCCGGCTGGCGCGACCGGGCCGGTTCACCGTCGGCCAGTACGGCGTGGCTGGCGCATGGCGACTTCGACGCCACCCACATCTTCTGCCTGGCAGGGAGCGTCGCCGGATCGCCCGCCCGGTATACCGGCATCATCGACTTCGGGGAGGCGCGCGGTGCAGATCCCGGCTACGACCTCGGACACGCCCTGCTCCACGACGGTGAGGACGGCGCACCGCCCATCGTCCCCGCACTGCTGGACGGCTACCGCGAAGGGGCAGGGCCGCTGGCACCCATCATCGAGCGCGACGCGGTCCGGATGCAGGCGATCGCGATCGGCGTCCGGCACCTCGCGATCGCCCACCGGCGCGCCTCGCCCTACGCGACCTTCCTAGCTCACAGGATCGACCACCTGCTGGCCGCGCCCCGGCGATGACGGCAACGGCGTTCGCCCGTAGACTGCCGACAGCATCCGTCGCGGGCCGCGTGACGCCGGAGGAAGAGCGATGCGGATTCTGGTGGTGGAGGACGAGGCGGCGCTCGCCGGATTCGTGGCACAGGGACTCCAGCAGGCCGGCTTCGCGGTCGACCTCGCTCCCGATGGCGAGACGGCCCTCGCGAAGGCCGAGGTGACTGCCTACGATCTCGTGGTGCTCGATCGCCAGCTGCCCGGCATCCACGGCGACGAGGTCTGCCGGCAGCTCGTGGCAAGCGATCCAGCGCCGCGCGTGGTGATGCTCACCGCCGCCCGGGAGGTAGCCGCCCGGATCGACGGCCTGGACCTCGGCGCGGACGATTACCTGACCAAGCCCTTCGACATGGACGAGCTGATCGCCCGCATCCGGGCCGTGGCGCGCCGGCCGGCGATCGCCATTCCTGCCGTGCTTGCCTTCCCGGCCATCGCCCTCACCGTCGATCCCGCCCGCCACGCGG
Source organism: Thermomicrobiales bacterium (assembly GCA_051952485.1). GTDB lineage: Bacteria > Chloroflexota > Chloroflexia > Thermomicrobiales > UBA6265 > JASGDN01. The sequence goes on from JBQCJS010000585.1 coordinate 1,799, forward strand.
TCATCCGTGATGGGAAGGCGGTGGCACTCTCCCGCAAGGAGTTCGGGGTGCTGGAGGCGATCGCCGGGGCGAATGGGCGTATCGTCAGCGCGGAAGACCTGCTGGAACGCGTCTGGGACGAGGAGACGGACCCGTTCACGAACGTCGTCCGGGTGACGATCATGAACCTGCGGCGCAAGCTGGGACCGCCTCCGGTGATCGAGACGGTGGTCGGCGTGGGATACCGCCTGGCCTCCGCTCCCGGCGCGGAAGCCCCCTCGCGATGACGCTTCGCCTGCGCCTCACCCTGCTCTACACCATCCTCTTCCTGCTCGCGGGCTCCGCCCTGCTGATCGGCATGTACCGGCTGACGATCCACGCGCTGGACCTGCCGGAGATGCAGGCGCGGATCGACCAGCAGCGCGCGGTGAACCCGGATGGCCCGCAATACCGCCTCCTGGAAGCGCAGATCGGGGAGCGGGAACGCGCGCTGAAGATCGTCCGCAACCAGATGTGGCGGGCCCTGCTCGTGGTCACGCTCGGGGCAGGCATCCTCGGCTGGATCGTCGCCTGGCGGGCGCTGCGCCCGGTGCGCGCGATCGCCGATGCCGCCCAGCGTGCCTCCGCGACGAACCTCTCCGAGCGGCTGGACCTGCGCGGGCCGCCGGACGAGGTGCATCGGCTCGCCGCGACCTTCGACACCATGCTCGATCGCCTGCAGGCGGCGTTCGAGACGCAGCGCCGGTTCGCGGGCGAGGTCTCCCACGAGCTCCGGACCCCGCTGGCCACGATGCGTGCCGCTGCCGACGTCTCCCGCGCGAATCCGGATGCCGCCCCGAGTGAACGCGCGTTGAGCGAGACGGTACGCACCGCGGTCGATCGCAGCGAGCACCTGATCGACCGCCTGCTGGTCCTGGCGCGCAGCGAGAGCACCATGCTGGATCGCGTCGCGGTCGACCTGGCCGATGTGGCCGGGGAATCCCTCGCCCATGCGGCCCGCGCCGCCGGGGAGGCGGGCATCGCGATCCTGGACGCGCCGCTCGATCCGGCCCCGGTGCTGGGTGATCCGGTGCTGCTGGAACGGCTGTGCGACAACCTGATCGACAATGCGATCCGCTACAACACGCGGGACGGGCGCGGCTGGCTGCGCGTCACGACCGGACCATCTTCCTCGCCGACGTTGCGTGTGGAGAACAGCGGCCCAATCATCCCGGCGGACGCGGTGGAACGGCTCTTCACGCCGTTCCAGCGGGGATCGTGGTCCCCTCGCGAACCGCGTCCACCAGCAACGGCGGTGTCGGGGACGGGTCTGGGGCTGGCCATCGTGCGGGCGGTGACCGCCGCGCATGAGGGAGAGGTGATCGCGGAGGCCCGCCCCGATGGCGGCCTGGTGGTGCAGGTGACCATGCCGCCGGGTGCGGCGAACATCCCGGTCGGTCGATGAACGACAGAAGCACGAAGGAGCGTGAATCATGCTGAAGGTGGCCATCGTCGGGGCGGGGTTGCGCGGGCGGATGTATGCGACGGCGCTGGCCGACCTGCCCGAGGTCGAGGTGGTGCGCTTCGTGGAGCC
>JBQCJS010000586.1:0-8442 GCA_051952485.1 Thermomicrobiales bacterium
GGAATCCTGCCCGGTCCGTTCGACGTCGCTCAGGACAGGGGACACCGAAGGGTGCCGACCCGGATGACATGCTACCCGAGATCGCACGAACCGTGCGGAGGGGCGACCGAAGCGGGGCCAGGGCTACACCAGGACGGCCTGCCGTTCGCGCACGCGGTCGGCGAGGAGTTCGGCGATGTGCTTCACCTGAAGCTTCCTGCCGGAGGCATCCGCGCCGCCGCGGAGGTGCATCAGGCAGCCCTGGTTGTCCGTCGCCAGCAGGGGTGCGCCGGTCTCATCCGCATTGGCCAGCTTGCGGTTCATCAACCGCTCGGTGATCACCGGGTATTCCAGGCTGAACGAGCCGCCGAACCCGCAGCAGAGCACTTCCCCCAGTTCCCGAAGCTCTTAGCCCATCACGTCCTGCAGGAGGTAGCGCGGCTCCGCCTTCAGGCCGAGGGCGTTCAGCCCCTGGCAGGAGTCGTGGTAGGTCAGGACATGGGTTCCGCCGTCGAGCGACGCCAGGCTTCCGGCGGGAAGCTGGGCGACGTTCACGAGGAAGCTCGTGAAGTCCACGATCCGGTTGGCGAGGCGTTCGGCGCGGGCATGCCAGACCGGATCGTTGCGGAGGACGTGCAGGTAGTCCTGCGCGATCATCGCCACGCAACTGGCGCTGCCGGAGATGATGTAGTCCGCCGGGATCGCCTCCAGCCGCTTGATCGTGCGCTCGATCATCGGGCGGGCGTGCTTCGCGTCGCCCGAGTTGTGCGGGATCAGGCCGCAGCAGTGCAGGTTCTCCGGCGCGATGATCGAGACACCGAGCGCCCCCAGCACCGTCGCGATCGCGTCCGCCTGCTCCGGGTAGAACATCGTCGTCATGCAACCGGGGTAGAGCGCGACGGTCAGGCCGTCCGCCGCCGTGGCGATCAGGGCGGGGGAGGCGCCGGGGATGAGGTCCGGTGCGTCATCCCGCCCGCCGAGGCGGGGCGTCGGAAGCTTCCCGGTAATGGCGGCAGTCGTTGAACGGATCGTCTGCATGGGGTCGGATTCCTTGTAGGGGCGATCCGGCTGATCGCCCAGTGTATCCCGACGGAATCTCGGGCGATCACCGTTCGCTGCTACGAGGATCGCCCCTCCGGATGAACGCGATCTGGCCCGGGAATCACGAACGCGGCGATCGTTTCCGGGCTGGGGCGATGGCCGGAAGACTCCGCCACCGCGTCTGCTTGCTCAGGATCGGCAGGCGCTTGCCGCGCATGAAGCGCCCGCCATGCGTCAGCGGACGCTGGCCGTGCCGCCCGATCTTGAGCAGCAGCTTCATCAGTTCCGGATGGCTGTAGACGCTCATCGCGACGGCCTTCTCCGGCTTGAGGCCCTTCTGCTCCACCACCATCCGTCGCACGTCGAGGATCTGGCGCGGCAGCGGGATCTCCACCGGGCAGACCGTCTCGCAGGCATTGCAGGAGAGGCAGAGGCTCTGCGGCCCGGCAACGGCGTCGATTCCATGCAGGAAGGGCGTCACCACCAGCCCGATGGCGCCGGTGTAGATGTGCCCGAAAACGTGGCCGCCGACCTCCCGGTAGGGCGGGCAGACGTTCGCGCAGGCGGCGCAGCGGATGCAGTGCAGCGCCTCCCGGAACTCCTCGCGCTCGCGCATGGCGCGGCGTCCGTTGTCGACCAGGACCAGGTGCTGCTCGTGCCCGGGCGAGGGGCCGTGGATGAAGGTCGTGTAGACCGTCAGGCGTTGCGCTGTCGCCGAGCGGGCGAGCAGGCGCACCTGGGTCATCGCGTCCTCATAGGTCGGCACCAGCTTCTCGATGCCGGCCAGGATGACGTGGACGGGCGGGATGGACGAGGTGAGCCGCCCGTTGCCCTCGTTCGTCACCATCATCACGGTCCCGGCCTCGGCGATGAGGGCGTTCGCGCCGGTGATGCCCATCCCCGCCTTGAAGAAGACATCGCGCAGGGCGTCCTTCGCGGCGTGAACCTGCTCGTCCACGTTCTCGCGGGAGATCTCGCGCCCGAGCGTCTGGGTGAAGATGTCGCCCACCTGCTGCCGGGCGAGGTGGATCGCGGGCATCACCATGTGGCTGGGGCGCTCGCCGCGCAACTGGACGATCCACTCGCCGAGGTCCGTCTCCACGACCTCGACACCGTCCTCCTCGAACCGATGGTTCAGCTCGATCTCCTCGGAGACCATCGACTTCGATTTCGCGACGAGCCTGACCTGCTTCTCCTCCGCCAGCCGCGTGATGATCGCGCAGGCGGCGTCGGCGTCCTCGGCGAAGTGGACGGTGGTGCCGGCCCTCTCCATCTGCCGTACGAACTGGTCGAGGTAGTACTCGATGTTGTCGATGGCGTCGGTCTTCGCGGCCTTCATCCGCTCGCGCAGCGCCTGGAAATCGACCTCCGCCATCACACCTTCGCGCGATGCCTTCCAGCCGGTCTGGAAGTTCGTCAGGTTCCGCGAGAGCTGGGCATCGGACACGGCGGCGATGTAGCGATCCTCGAACCCGAGTTCCGGTTCGCCGTGATCGCCACCGGCGGAGTCGGCCGCCGGATGGATCGTGTCGTGGACTGCGGGATGCCGGGGTCTGGATGCCGGGAGGGCCATGCGATGCGATTCCTCAGCGGATGTCGGATGTGAAGAGGACGTGGAAGACGCCGGGACCCTGGACGCCAACCGCCAGCGTGCGTTCGATGTCGGCGGTGCGGCTCGGACCGGTGACGAAGGTGGCGTAGGAGGCGCCCGCCGCGGAGACCTCGCGCAGGATCGGGGCCGCTTCCATGAGGGAGGGCACCAGCGCCGCCGGATCGGCGAGCACGATGAGGGTGTCCGTCATCAGGGTCACGGAGCGGCCCTCGACGGTCGGCTCCACGAGCAGGGACGAGCCGGTCTCGGCGATGGTGGCGCGGGCGATGGTGAGGCCGAGCGGTTGGTCGCGCACCTCGGCCGGACCGGGCGAGACGCGAGGTTCCAGCCCGATAGCGGTCAATGCGGCCAGGAGGTCCGGGGCACGCCCGGTGGTCTCCTGCGCGATCCAGACGACCCTGTTGCCGTCCGGATTGCGTTCCGCGATCGCCGCCGCCAGCGCATCCACACCGCCAGCGACCTCGACCGCGACCCCGCCCGCCGTGGCGAGGCGCTGCGTGAAGAGCGCGATGCGCTCGGGCAGGGCGAGGGCGGCAAAGGGGTCATCGATGGAGGTGGGGGAGGTCATCGGGCAGGGCGGTCCTTGGCATGGCGGGGTGGGTGCGAACAGGACTCGTTCGCGGCGGCGACTGCCGTGTTGCCGGGCATCGTACCGCAGATGCCCTGGAGTGTGGCGCAGAGCCGGAAACTCGGCGAGCCACGAGGGCTCGCCGCGGGTTGTCGCAGGGCCTACAGCGTCGCGCCGATGATCCAGGGGTTGAATTCTTCCTCGCCGACGCCAGCCGCCTCGCTCTTGCTGGCCTTGCCGGAGGCCACCGCGATGATCTCCTCGAAGATCTCCAGGCCCATCTCGTCCAGCGTGGTGCCTTCCAGCATCTTGCCGCAGTTGATGTCCATGTCCGGTTCCTGCCGGGCGTAGAGCTCGCTGTTCGTCGCCAGCTTGATGCTCGGCGCCGGCTTGAACCCGAACGCCGAACCGCGCCCGGTCGTGAAGGCGATGATGGTGCAGCCGCCCGCGACCTGGCCCGTGGCGGAGACGGGGTCGTAGCCGGGGGTGTCCATGTGGAGCAGCCCCTTCTCCTCGATCCGGTCCGCGTAGCCCAGCACGTCCATCAGCGGCACGGTGCCGGCCTTGGCGACCGCGCCGAGCGACTTCTCGTAGATCGTGGTCAGGCCACCCAGCTTGTTGCCGGGGGAGGGGTTGTTGTCGATGCTCGCGCCGAACATCGAGGTGTAGTCCTCCCACCAGTGGATCTTGTCGACCATCTTCTGGCCGACCTCCGGCGTAACCGCGCGGCGGGTCAGCAGGTGCTCGCCGCCATAGGCCTCGCTCGTCTCACCGAGGACGGCCGTGCCGCCGTGACGCACCAGCTCGTCCACCGCGCGGCCCAGCGCCGGGTTCGCCGTCACGCCGGACCAGCCATCGGACCCGCCGCACTGGAGCGCCAGCACGAGTTCCGAGACGGGTACTTCCTCACGGGTCGCCTTGTTCGCCTCCGGCAGGAGCTGCTTCACCGCCTCGATGCCGCGTTCGACCGTCTGGAGGAAGCCGCCGTCCTGCTGGATGGTCAGCACCAGCGGCTGTTCGCCGTCGTGGTCGAGCCCGGTGTTGGCGATCATGTCGTCCGGCTGGTTCGTCTCGCAGCCCAGCGACATGATGATGTAGGCGCCGACATTCGGGTGATCGACGATGCCGGACATCGTCTTCTGGAGCAACCCGAGGTACTGCGAGCCGTAGTGGGCGCCGCAGCCGCCCTTGGTGGCGAAGGCGATCACGCCGTCCACGTTCGGATACTGGTCCATGATCGGGTTGTCCTTGAACCAGTCCGCCACGCGGCGCACAGCCGAGGACGAGCAGTTCACGGACGCAAGCAGCGCGACATAATTCCGCGTGCCGACCCGGCCATCCTTCCGCCGGTAGCCCATGAAGGTGCGGCGCTGGTCCTCCGGCACGTAGTCGACCGGCTGGTAATCCTCGCAGAAGGCGTAGTCGAGCTTCAGTTCGCCCTGGTGGACCACGGTGTTGTGCGTGTGGATGTGCTGGCCGGGCGCGACGGGCTGCGAGGCGAAGCCGATGATCTGGCCGTAGCGGCGGATCGGGTCGCCTTCGGGGATCTCCCGGATCGCGAGCTTGTGGCCCGGTGGGACCATCTGCTGTACCCGCACGTCCGTGCCGTCGCCGAGGTCGATGGTGGTGCGGGGGAGCAGGGGCTGCTTGGCGATGATGAGGTTGTCGGCGGCGTTGAGGCGGATCGCGACTTCCGAGAGGGCGACCTTGCCGCGGGTGGCATGGCCGAGGATGGGAGCGTTGGACGTGGGCGTGGCCATATCAGTTCCTTTGTGAGGGGAGGGGTGAGAGACGTGAGAAGCGAGGAATTGGGCCCCACTCCTCACTCCGCTTACCTCTCCCCTCGTCTAGCGGGCGGTCCAGCCGCCATCGATCACCATCTGCGAACCGGTGACGTAGGCGGCCTCGTCGGAGGCAAGGTAGAGCGCGAGCGGGGCGATCTCTTCCGGGCGGCCCATGCGGCCGATCGGCTGGCGGGCGTGGAGCTGCTTGCGCGTCTCCTCCTCCTCACCGGCGTGGTAGCGGGCGAGGTAGGCATCGACGAACGGCGTCTCCACCGTGCCCGGGCAGATGCAGTTACAGCGCACGCCGCGGTCCACATAGTCCATCGCGACGGACTGCGTCATGGAGATGACCGCGCCCTTCGTGGTGCCGTAGGCGAAGCGACGCGGGACCGCGACCTGCCCGGCGACGGAGGCGAGGTTGACGATGACGCCGCCCTGGGGCTCCTGCGCGATGAACTGGTTCACCGCGGCCTGCGAGCAGTAGAAGACGCCATTCACGTTGACGGCGATCAGCCGGTCGAACCCGGCGGCATCGGTCTCGGTCAACGAGCCGACCATGCCGATCCCGGCGTTGTTCACCAGGATGTCGAGCTTGCCCGCCTTCGCCACGATGGCCGCGACGGCGGCGTTGGCGGAATCGAGGCTGGTGACATCGAGGTGGAGGGCGAAGGCGTTGCCCCCGGCGGCGATGATCTCGTCGGCGACGGCCTGGCCGGCCTCGTCGTTCAGGTCGCCGATGGCGACCGTCGCGCCCTGCTTGCCGTAGAGCAGCGCGATCTGGCGGCCGATGCCGGAACCGGCGCCGGTGATGAGTGCGGTCTTTCCATCGAGTCTGAACACGACGCTCCCAGTCCTCCCACAGGTGGCCGCTTCGCGGGTGCGACAGCGGCGAAGGACACGGTCCGGTCGGGCGGGGACGGGGAGTCAGCCTGCAGATCGGACACGGTTCACAGGTGGGCGTATTGTATACAATCTTTGGAGAATGGGAACAGGTTTCATTCGCATGTCGCCGCTGCCCGGCCCTACGACTCGGCCGCCGCGGGCATGGATGCCACGTTCGCGACCGGGCGCGCGCCCGGCAACGCGAGCGCGAGGATGGCTGCCACGGCCGTCAGGCCGGTGGCCCACCAGAAGGCGTGCTGGAACGCATCTACCCCGCTGGTTCCGGACGCCACCGCGCCGGTCAGGATCGCCGCGAACACCGCCGTGCCGAACGAGCCGCCGATCTGGGACGCGAGACGGGTCAGGATGCTCGCCTCCGGAACCTCGCTCCGCTGGAGGCCGTCGAAGGCGACGGCCATCAATGGAATCGTCACCGCGCCGAGGCCGAACCCGCGGACGAGCAGCACCGCCATCAGCAACCAGACCGGTGTCGTTGCCGTCACCATCACGAACGGGATCGTCCCGACCCCGATGATGGCGAATCCCGCGACGGCGACCCAGCGCGCCCCGATCCGGTCGGAGAGGCGTCCGGAAACCGTCCGGCTCAGGAAGGCGCCGACTCCCTGCGGGATCATCAGCAGGCCAGCACCGAGGGCATCGGTGCCCCGGATATCCTGGAAGTAGAGCGGCAGGAGGAGCATTGCGCCGTAGATCGCGATTCCGGTGAAGATGAGCAGGAGGAACGATGAGGCGAGTGGCCAGTGGCGGAAAAGGTGGATGTCGATCAGTGCGCGATTCCCTCGCACGCGCGACCACGCCACGAAGGCGATGAAGAGCAGGACGCCGGCGAGGACGGGCCACAGGGCATCGGTGCGGCCGAACCCACCCGGCTTGCTCGAATTGCCGAGCCCGTAGAGCAGCGCCAGGATGGCGGGAGAGAGGAGCCCGAGCCCGACGATGTCGAGCGATGCTCCTTCCGTCGGCCCGTCACTGGGCAGGAAGCGCCACGCGAGGATCAGGCCCGCCAGACAGAACGGCACGTTGACCAGGAAGAGCCAGTGCCAGGTCAGCGAATGCAGGATGATCCCGCCCAGGACCGGACCGAGGATCGGCCCCAGCGCGACAGGGAGGCTGACCATCGCCATCAGGCTCCCGAGGCCCTTGCCGCCGGCGGCCTGCACGACGAGGGTCGACATCAGCGGCAACATGATGCCCGCGCCGATGCCCTGGATCACCCGGAACCCGATGAGGCTGGGAGCGTTCCACGAGAGGCTGCACAGCACCGAGCCAACAAGGAAGATGGTCAGCGCGATCATCCAGAGTCGCTTGCCGCCGATCCGGCGCTGCGCCCATGCGACCGTCGGCACCGTCACGCCAAGGGCGAGCAGGTAGGCGGTGCTCACCCACTGGATGACATCGACCGAGGTCGAGAGGTCCTGCGCGAGTGTGTGAAGGGCAACGCTGACGATCGTGGTATCGAAGACGGCTGCCATGCCGCCCACGATGAGCGTCCAGGCGGTGCGTCGTGCGACGGCGAGATCGGGGTCCGGGTCCGGGTAGGCAGATGCGTTCATGGAACCTCCTGTAAGATACACCGTGTATCTAGGAGCGCATTCTAGTGCAGCAGGATAAGATACACAATGGATCTTGATGGGAGGGTTATGCAGCGGCGGCGAGGCGAACAACTGGAGGAGGCGCTGCTGGAGGCGGCGTGGGTCGAACTCGAGGAGCGCGGCTACGACGCCCTGACGATCGAGGGCGTGGCGGAGCGGGCACGGACGAGCCGGGCCGTGGTGTACCGTCGCTGGGCGACGAAGGGGGAGCTCGCCGTGGCCGCCATCGCGTTCTCCTGGCGGCGCGAGTGCCCGGAGATCCCGGATACGGGCTCGTTGCGCGAGGACTTGATCGAGATGTTCCGGCGGGCGAATGCGACCCGTGCCCCGAGGATCACGGGACTGCTGGTCCAGATCGGTGCCTTCATCCGGGATACCGGAAAGAGCATCGCCGATCTCAGGGAGGAGATCCTGCACGACCTCAGGCCCAGCCAGCACGTCATCCTCGATCGCGCGATCGCGCGGGGAGAACTCGACCCGGCGCGTTTGACTCCGCGCCTGCGCCAACTGCCCTGGGACCTCTATCGCCATGAGCTGATCGTGACGATGAAGCCCGTCCCGGAGGAGACGATTGTGGCGATTGTGGATGAGATCTTCCTGCCACTGGTTGGCCTTGGAGACGAATCGGCCCGATAGGCTAGGGATCGTCACGGGCTCGGGGGCGGCAGGTTGAGTGTTCGTTGCGCGGGGGACGTGCGGGCCGTCGCGGCGAGTGGTGTCGTCGCCCGGGGTGAGATGATGTGCCGGGGATTCCGTACAATCGGCTGAGCATCACGATCGGGCGAGCGCTACCCGCAAGGAGTGTCCCTATGGTCGACGAACCCACGGTCCGCGCGATCGCGATGGCATTGCCGGGCACATCCGCCGACGACCTCACCTTCGCCGTCAACGGGCGGGGCTATGCCTGGCCCTGGCGCGAACGCGTGCATCCCCGGAAGGCCAAGGTGCCCCGGCGCGACATCC
>JBQCJS010000587.1:0-2606 GCA_051952485.1 Thermomicrobiales bacterium
CTGCTCGCGGGCCTCACGATCATCTTCCTGATCGTCGTGATGACCCTCGCGCCCATCGCCAGCTACGCGAAGGCGACCGTCTCCATCACCGTCCTCATCGCCCTGCTGGTCACCCTCATCCCGACCACCATCGGCGCGCTCCTCTCCGCCATCGGCATCGCGGGCATGGACCGGCTGGTCCAGCACAACGTCCTGGCCATGAGCGGACGCGCGGTGGAGGCAGCCGGTGATGTCGACGTGCTGCTGCTCGACAAGACGGGAACCATCACCTACGGCAACCGCATGGCGAGCGAGTTCATCCCCGCTCCCGGCGTGACGCCAGAGCAGGTCGCGATGGCCGCGCTCCGCTCCTCGTTGGCGGACGATACGCCGGAAGGCAAGTCGATCGTCGCGCTCGCCGGTGAGCAGGGCTACACCCTGTCGCAGGACGCCCTCGCCGGGGCCGAGTGGATTCCCTTCACGGCCGAGACCCGCATGAGCGGCGTCCGCGTGAACGGCACCGAGACGATGAAGGGTGCGGTCGATGCCATCCGGCGGGTCGTTCCGGCGCTGCCGGCAGAGATGATCGCGGCATCGGATCAGATCGCCGCCCAGGGCGCGACGCCACTGGCGGTAATCGAGGGCGGCAGGCCGATAGGCGTCATCGCCCTGAAGGACACCGTCAAGCCGGGCATGAAGGAGCGGTTCGAGGAACTGCGGCGGATGGGCATCCGCACGATCATGATCACCGGCGACAACCCGCTGACGGCGAAGTCGATCGCCGCCGAGGCCGGCGTGGATGACTTCGTCGCGGAGGCGAAGCCGGAGGACAAGATCCGGCTCATCCGGGAGCATCAGGACGAGGGCCGCCTCGTCGCGATGACCGGAGACGGCACCAACGACGCCCCGGCGCTCGCCCAGGCCGATGTCGGGGTGGCGATGAACACCGGCACCGCGGCCGCGAAGGAGGCCGGCAACATGGTCGACCTCGATTCCGACCCGACCAAGCTCATCTCCATCGTGGCGATCGGCAAGCAGCTCCTGATGACGCGCGGCGCGCTCACCACCTTCAGCATCGCCAACGATGTGGCCAAGTATTTCGCGATCATTCCGGCCATCTTCGGCGTCGCCTACGGCGTGCAGTCGGACAAGGGGCTCGGCTTCCTGAACATCATGCACCTCACGTCGCCGGAGAGCGCGATCCTGTCGGCCATCATCTTCAACGCGCTGATCATCGTGGCGCTGATCCCGCTGGCCCTGCGCGGCGTCGCCTACCGGCCGATGAGCGCGGCCTCGCTCCTGAAGCGAAACCTCTTCATCTACGGGCTTGGCGGCATTGTCGCCCCGTTCATCGGCATCAAGCTGATCGACATCATCCTCACCGCCGTCGGATTGACGTAGAGACGTTCGCGACTTCCGTCGACACGGCCCATCGAAATCCGTCGATTCCCGGCCAGACCACACGTCGCCAAGGACCATCCATCATGCTCAAGCAATTCCGGACCGCCGCCCTCATGATCGTGGTGATGACCGTCATCACCGGCATCGCCTACCCGCTCGTCACGACCGGCATCGCCCAGACGTTCTTCCACGACAAGGCGAACGGCTCGTTGATCGAGCAGGGTGACACCACCGTTGGTTCCTCCCTGATCGGCCAGAGCTTCGTCGATCCCACGACCGGCAAGACGCTCTTCGGCTACTTCCGGGGCCGCCCGTCGGCAGCCGGTGCCGGGTACGACGCCGACGCCTCCTCCGGCTCCAACCTCGGACCGACCAACCAGGCCCTGCTGGACCGCATCGCCGCCGACGCCGCGATCATCCGGCAGGAGAACGGCCTCGCCACCGATGCGCCGCTGCCGGTGGACCTGGTGACGACCTCCGGCTCCGGCCTCGACCCGGATATCAGCCCCGCCGCCGCCGAACTCCAGGTCGCCCGCGTGGCCAAGGAACGCGGCATCAGCGAGGAGCAGGTCCGCACCCTGGTGAAGGACAATACCTCCGGCCGCACGCTTGGCATCCTCGGCGATCCCCGCGTGAACGTGCTGAAGCTGAACATGGCGCTGGACGCCCTGACCGGGAAGCCAGCCGCGACGCCACAGGCCTCTCCCGAGGCGTCGCCGTCCGCGTCCCCCGCCGCCTGATTGCCGGATACCGCCGATGCCTACCACCAACGACGACCATCACCACGAGCGCTACTCGCCTCCCGGATTCGTGCCGCTCGAGGTACGCGCCCCCGGAACCGCAACGCCCCCCGCCACGGAAGCGGGGGGCGTTCGGCACGAGCGGCGCGGGACGCTGCGCATCTATCTCGGCGCGGCACCGGGCGTCGGCAAGACGTACGCGATGCTGCGCGAGGCCCATCGTCTCCGCGATGTGGGCCGGGATGTGGTCGTCGGGTTCGTCGAGACGCACGGACGCGCCGAGACTGCCGCCCAGGTCGGTGACCTCGAGGTGGTGCCCCGGACCGCCATCGACTATCGCGGCGTGCGCGTCGAGGAGATGGACACCGACGCGATCCTGGCCCGCAAGCCGGAGATCGCGATCGTCGATGAGCTTGCGCATACGAACGTGCCGGGCTCCGCACGCGAGAAGCGCTGGGAGGATGTCGACGTCCTGCGTGATGCGGG
>JBQCJS010000588.1:0-3806 GCA_051952485.1 Thermomicrobiales bacterium
CTGGACCTTCATGGGGCCGAGCGTCTTTCGGATGGTCCTGTCTCGCGGAGGCGCTGGCCGGGCTCCGTCGGGGCGATCCTTGATTCCCCAGGATTGCCAGTGCCTTCGAGGCGATCACAAGGATCGCTCCTACCCGTTACGTCCGCTTCCGCCAGGCAACCAGCACGCAGTTCGCCGTAGCCGACTCCGGCGCGAGCCGATTCCCAGGCATGGGACGAGGCCGGGCGTGCGCACCCCCGGCCACGTCCCATGCCTGGCCCGTCACCAGCCGGGTGTCAGGCGACGTTCTCCGCCGCCCCGACACCAGCACCCGCGCCGACGACCTCGCCGGTGGCCGAGATGATGCCCTCGCCGCCGCCGGTGCGGGCGAGGCCGTAGTACTTCGCCTCCGGGTGGTGGACGACGATCGCGGCGGTCGTCTGCTCGGGGGAGAACTGGAAGCCCTCCGTCAGCTCGATGCCGACGCTGCCGAAATCGAGCAGCCTGTCCACCAGCTCGTGCTGGGCGAGGTCCGGGATGGACGGGTAGCCCCAGGAGTAGCGCTTGCCGCCCTCCTCGCCGATGCCGAGCGCGGCGCGGACCCGCTGGTGGACCATCTCGGCCAGGGCCTCGGCGCTGGAGACGCTCAGGCCGTGGCTGTAGAAGCTTTCCGAATAGTCGCCGCGGGCCTGCGTCTCCTCCGTGCGCTGGGTCGCCTCCTTGCCCATCGTCACGATCTGGAAGACCACCACGTCCTTGACGCCCGATTCGACCGGCTGGAAGTAGTCGGCGAGGCAGAGGCGCTCGCGGGCCGGCTGGCGCGGGAAGTCGAAGCGAAGCAGCTCCTTTTCGTGGTCCTCCGGGTCGTAGATGATGAGGTCGTTGCCCTGGGAGTTCGCCGGGAAGTAGCCGTAGCGCACGCGCGGGTTCAGCCACCCGGTCCGCTTCGCGTCCTCCTCCAGCTGCTGGAGGCGGGGGAAGAACTCGTCGCGCTGCATGGCCTCCCACGCCTCGCCCTTCAGGCCCTTGCCGCCCCAGTGGAGGCGGAAGAGCGTCTGCAGGTCGAGGTGCGGCCAGACATCGTCCAGGGTGAAATCGGTCATCTCGCGCACGCCCCAGAAGGGTGGCGTCGGCGGGGTGACGAGCGAGGTGGCCGAGCGCGTGGTGTCGGCGGACTTCGCGGGGACGGAGAACGATTCGCGGGATGGCTTGCCGAGCGTGGCCAGGGCGGCGGCGAGGTTCTCCTCGATGAGCCGCTTGCGCTCGTCGATGTTGACGATCTTGTCCATCAGGGCCAGGCCCTCGAAGGCGTCCTTCGCGTAGAAGACCCCGGCGGGATAGGGGGTGTCCTCCTCCACGAAGAGGGAGCGATGGGCGTAGGGCCGGTTGATCGCCGCTCCGCCGATCATCACCGGGAAGCTGAGGCCCTGGTGATGGAGTTCCTTCACGCAGAGCGGCATCTGCTTGCTGGTGGAGACGAGCAAGGCGGAGAGACCGATCGCGTCCGCCTTCACCTCGACGGCCTTGTCGATGATCGTGCTGATCGGCACCTGCTTGCCGAGGTCGTGCACGGTGTAGCCGTTGTTCGAGAGGATGGTGTTGACGAGGTTCTTGCCGATGTCGTGGACATCGCCGTAGACCGTCGCCAGCACGACGTGGCCCTTGGTGGCGCCCTCCACCTTCTCCAGGTAGTTCTCCAGCTGGGAGACGGCCTTCTTCATCGCCTCCGCCGACTGGAGGACGAAGGGGAGGATCAGTTCGCCGGCGCCGAACTTGTCGCCGACCTCCTTCATCGCGGGCAGGAGGACGTTGTTCAGGATCTCCACGGCGTCGCCACTCTCGGCGACCGCTTCATCGACGTCGGCCTCGATGCCGTCCTTCTTGCGGAAGACGATCCGGAAGTGCAGGCGCTCGCGGACATTCATGCCGGCCATCGGATCGACGGCGGAACTCGTGTCCTCCGTCTTGCCCTCGTAGAACTCGATGATCCGTTGCAGCGCGTCCGGGCGGCGGTTCAGGACGAGGTCCTCGGCGAGGTCGCGTTCCTCCTGCGGGATCTCGGCGAAGGGGACGACGTGCGAGGGGTGGATGATGGCGAGGTCGAGCCCGGCCTTGATCGCGTGATAGAGGAAGACGGCGTTGACGACCTTGCGGGCGGCGGGGTTGATGCCGAAGGAGACGTTCGAGACGCCGAGCACGGTCATGACGCCCGGCATCGCTTCCTCGATCAGGCGGATGCCCTCGATCGTCTCGATCGCGGAGTTCACGAGGTCCGGATCGCCGGTGGTGAGCGGGAAGGTGAGGGCGTCGAAGATCAGGTCCTCCGGGGCGAGGCCGTATTCGCCGGTGACGATGTCGTGGATCTTCTGCGCGACCTCGACCTTGCGCTCCTTCGTCTTGGCCATGCCGTCCTCGTCGATGGTGAGGGCGACGAGGGCGGCGCCGTGGGCCTGGGCGAGGGGGAGGACCTCCTCGATCCGCTTGCGGCCGTTCTCCATGTTGATGGAGTTGATGATCGCGCGGCCGGGATACTGCTCCAGCGCGTCCTGGAGGACATCGGCCTCGGTGGAGTCGATCACCAGCGGGCCGTCGACGGTGAGCGCGAGCTTCTTGACGAGGCGGCGCATCACGTCCTTCTCGTTGGTCAGCTCGGTGAGGGCGACGCAGACATCGAGGGTGTGGGCGCCTTCCTCCATCTGGCTGGTGGCGACCTCCAGCACGCCATCGAGGTCGTCGGCGAGGACGAGGCGCTTCACCTTGCGGGAGCCGAGGGTGTTCACGCGCTCGCCGATGATGGTGGGAGCGGGGTCCTGCTGGAGGTCGACCGCCTTGATCATGCTGGAGACCTGGGGCAGCGGCTTCGCGGGGCGCATCGTGACCGGTTTCGTCTCGACCTCGCGGATGGTGGCGGCGAGGTGATCGGGGGTGGTGCCGCAGCAGCCACCGACGATGGTCACGCCGAAGTCCTCGACCATCTCGCGGAGGCCGCGCGCCATCGGCTCCGGTTCCATCGGGAAGACGCCGAGGCCGTAGACGTTGATGAGGATGCCGTCGTTCTGGATGATCGAGACGGGGCGGGTGCTGTACTCGCCGAGGTAGCGAGCGGGCTCGCGCATGTAGTCGGGGCCGGTGGAGCAGTTGAGGCCGATGATGTCGACGGGCTGGTGTTCGAGGATGTTCAGCGCGGCGGCGATGTCGGTGCCGAGGAGCATGCGGCCGGAGGTGTCCAGGGTGACGGATGCCTGGATCGGCAGGCGGCGGCCCTTCTCGCGGAAGACGAGCTGGGCGGCGTGGATGGCGGCCTTCAGTTCGAGGATGTCCTGCACGGTCTCGATGATGAGGACATCGGAACCACCGTCCATGAGGCCCTTGATCTGCTCGGTGAAGAGGTCGCGCACCTCGGTGAAGCGGTGCTGGCCGAGCATGGGGTCTTCGGAGGCGGGGAGGAGGCCGGTGGGGCCGATGGAGCCGGCGACGAAGCGGGGCTTCTTCGCGGTGGAGTACTGGTCGGCGACGCGGCGGGCGAGGGAGGCGGCGTTGTAGTTGAGGTCGTAGGTCTGGGCGCCGAGGCCGTATTCCTCGGCCTTGATCCAGCTGGAGCCGAAAGTATCGGTTTCCAGGACGTCGCAGCCGACCTCGAGGAAGGAGGCGTGGATCTGCTCGATGATCTCGGGGCGGACGGTGGCGAGGTAGTCGTTGAAGCCTTCCTTGCCGCCGTAGTCCTCCGCGGTAAGCTGCATGTTGAGGATGGTGGCGCCCATGGAGCCGTCGTAGACGACGGTGCGGGAGCGGACGGCCTCCAGGTAGAGGTCGGGTTTCGCGGAGGC
>JBQCJS010000589.1:0-2752 GCA_051952485.1 Thermomicrobiales bacterium
ATGTACCAGATCGTCGCGGAGGAACGCGGCGGCGATCCGGCGAAGCTCGGCGGCACGATCCAGAACGACATCCTGAAGGAATACGCCGCGCGGGGCACCTACATCTTCCCGCCGCGACCATCCATGCGCCTGGTGACGGATACCTTCGCCTACTGCTCGCAGCACCTGCCGATGTGGAACACCATCTCCGTTTCCGGCTACCACATCCGGGAGGCCGGGTCCTCCGCTGCGCAGGAGATCGCCTTCACGCTCGCGGACGGCGTCGCCTACATCGACGCGGCGGTGCAGGCCGGGCTGGATGTCGATACGTTCGTGCCCCGCATGAGCTTCTTCTTCGCGGCGCACTCCAACCTCTTCGAGGAGGCCGCCAAGTTCCGCGCCGCCCGCCGCATGTGGGCGACGATCCTGAAGGAGCGTTTCGGCGCGACCAACCCGAAGTCGCTGATGCTCCGCTTCCACACGCAGACGGGCGGCGTCACCCTCACCGCGCAGCAACCGCTGAACAACATCGTGCGCGTCGCCTACCAGGCGCTCTCCGCCGTGCTCGGTGGCACGCAGAGCCTGCACACGAACGGCTACGACGAGGCGCTGGCGCTCCCCACGGCGGAGGCCGCGACGATCGCCCTGCGCACGCAGCAGATCCTCGCCGAGGAAACCGGCGTCCCGGATACCGTCGACCCGCTGGCCGGGTCGTTCTTCGTGGAATCACTGACCGACCAGCTGGAGGAACAGGCGCGGGTCTGGATGGAGCGCGTCGATGCGCTTGGCGGCGCGGTGGTGGCGATCGAGGAAGGGTTCATCCAGGACGCGATCGGCGAGAACGCCTACCGGCGCGAACTCGCCCGTTCCTCCGGTGACGAGGTGGTGGTCGGCGTCAATCGCTACCAATCCGACGAGCCGGTGAACGTGCCGATCCAGAAGATCGATGCCGCTGTCGTGGACGAACAGGTGCGCCGCGTGCAGGCCTACAAGGCCGCGCAGGACATGGACGCCATCGCGCCATTCCTCCAGCGCGTGCGGGAAGTCGCGGCCGGGACAGACAACCTGCTGCCGGTGATGAAGGACGCCCTCCTCGCCGGAGCCACGATGGGCCAGGTCGCGAACGCCCTGCGCGATGTCTTCGGCGAGCACGGCCATCGGGCGGGTTGAGCGGGACCGCAATGCACCGTCTCGCTGTACGTGGCGTGTGCACGCCTGGCGGCCCGACGACGTGCGCACATGCCCGGTCAAGCAAGACGGTGTAGTCAGCCCGCGCCCGGCGCGATCTCGACGGCCCACCAGGCGCGGATCGCACTGGCAGTGAACGTGTCCGTCGTGATGCGGTGCCGGATGTACTGGCGGGGATGGCCGGCGGAATCGGTGGTCACGCCCACGTCGGTGGAGAGCGATGTCACGTTCGTCAGCGGGTCGGATGATTCGGCGTCCGGGCCCGTCTCCAGGACCCGCTCGGACCCATCCGTGGCGATCTGGAAGGCGGTGACCTGGGGACGCCCTGCCGCGTCGACATAGGTGAGATCGACGGTCACCACGGCATCCAGCAGGGTCAGGGTAGCGCCGCCCGCCAGCGGTTGCCGCGCGAGGTCCGCGCGGACGGCAGCGATGCTTGCCTGGAGGTCGGCCAGCGGGCCGGTCATCGCGGCACGGGCGATTTCGCCGCTATCGGTGCGGTCGTAGGTCGCCGGGGCGAAGCGGTCGGTCAGCACCAGCATCTGGCAGGTATCGAGGTCGGCTATGGCGGGATCGGCTGAGTCCGCGACGGGCGTGCCCGCGTCGGGTGCGACGAGGCAGACGGGGACCGCGACGGCGGTCGTGACCTGGACCTGGCTGACCACGCCCCGCGCGTTGTAGAGGACGACGCTGGCAGGTTGGCCATCGTCCTGGTCCACGAGGGCAAGGTCGAAGAGCGGAAGCTGCTCGCGCTGGAGGAGGGTGTTCTGCGTCTCCATCAGCGCCGACTGGTTCTTGGAGATCGTGTTCGCCTGCAGCGCGACGTAGACCGTCGCGAGCGCGATGATGAGGTTCATCAGGTCGCGGAAGACATCGTCCCGCTCCTGGAACCAGCGCAAGGCCCGCCGGAACGGCCGTCGCGCGTTGGACAGGATCGGGCGATTGGGCTTGCCGTCCGTCTCCTTCACCGTCATTCTCCCCTCGCTTCACCGCAGGCGGGCACGCCTCACGAGCATGGTACCGGACGGCGCGGGGGCTTCGTGCCGCGGCCCTATGTCCCGGCGCTCTGATAGTGACGGCTCTGCGCCCGCCAGATGCGGAGGGCGATCAGGAAGAGGCCGACGCCCACCAGCGGCGCGATCCAGGCCAGCACCGGGGATACCCGCAGCTCGTCCGTGCGGTCCAGGAGCGCCGACGCGGGCAGGAAGGCCACGAACGCCACCGGCAGCACGAAGGTCAGCAGCAGGGAGAGCGGGCGCGGGAAGATCGATTGCGGGTAGTTGCCGTACTGGTTGAAGGTCTCGTTCACCGTCAGGCGCACGGCCATCATGTTCAGGAAGCGGAACGAGAGCGACGCCAGCGCGATCTGGACCGACCCTTCCACCAGCGCCCCGCCGATCACGGCCAGGACCAGGAAGAGGACCGCCCGGGGTGTCCAGTCCACTGCCACCCCGAGGGATGCGGTGAGCAGCAGCGCGATCCCGCCGATCATGTCGCCGAAGCAGTTCACCCGCAGCTTGCGCGTGAAGACCTGCAGCAGCGGCGGCATCGGGCGCACCAGGAAGCGGTCGTACTCACCGGTGAT
>JBQCJS010000590.1:0-2562 GCA_051952485.1 Thermomicrobiales bacterium
ATGATGCGAGGCACGCTGATATCGATTGCCAGCAACGGCCGGTCGCGGTCGGCCACCATCTCGGCGTCGATGAGCGGGTGATCGGAGAGGGCCGCGCCGAAGACGACATCGGCCTGCCCGATCGCGTGCTGCAACCCGGTGATCGGCATCACCTGGCCGCCCGTCGTCTCGGCGAGCTCGAATGCCTTCGGCAGGGTGCGATTGACGATGGTGAGCGACCCGATCCCGGCCCCCGCCAGCAGCTTCGCCGTCAGGGTCGCCATCTTGCCAGCGCCCAGCACGACCGCCGAGCGCGAGGAAAGGTCTCCCAGTTCGTGCTGGGCGAGTTCGACCGCGGCGTGGGCGATCGACACGCGGTTGCGGGCGATGTCCGTCTCCGTGCGGGCACGCTTGCCGACGCGCAGGGCATCGGTCGCGAGCCGCTGCAGGAGGGGGCCAACCGACGAGGCATCGCGCGCGACATCGAGGGCGTCACGAATCTGGCTCAGGATCTGGGGTTCACCCAGGACGAGCGAATCGAGGCCGCTGGCGACACGGAACATGTGATCGACCGCATCGTGGCCGGAGAAGACGTAGGAGGCGCGTTCGAGGACGGGGACCGGCACCGAATGGTAGGTCGCCAGGAAGTCGAAGATGCCTTCCCGGGCGTGCCCCTCGTCGTCGCTGACGACGTAGATCTCGGTGCGGTTGCAGGTGGAGAGGATCAGGCCCTCCCCCACATGCTCGTTGAGGGCGCGCAGGCCGTCCGTCAGCGATTCCCCCGCGAACGCAAGACGCTCGCGAACGCTGACCGGCGCATATTCGTGATTGGAGCCGACGACAACGAGCGCCGGTGTCGTCATGGTTTCGGAGGTCATGCCCGCGAGGTGCCCCACATTGCGGCGGTTCCGAGGAACGCCATCTCCCTGCCCGGTCCGTTCAGGCGCTGTCAAGGATACCCGAGGTTCCCCCCGCTGGCGCCCCGTTCCGTGCATCGCTGCAGGAATCATTCTCAGGAATGATACGTTCTCACGCCTGCTGGCCGCAATTCGCGCCGGTCTTTGCGCGGAAGCGGATGCGGCTCTATGATGCAGGCACGTCTGCCGGGCGGCATTCCCTGTCGCCCGCCGTTCCCCCTCAGCTCCAAGGACGACGCATGAGCACCAACACGACCACGGCGACCACGATCCTCTCCGACTACGAGAACACCTTCGCCACGTCCAGGGCGACGTGGGAGCGAGCCCGCAAGGTCATTCCTGGTGGCATCACCCACGACGGGCGCCATCTCAATCCCTTCCCGCCGTATGTCTCCCACGCGAAGGGCGGCCACAAGTGGTCGGTGGACGGCGTCGAGCTGATCGACTTCTGCGTGGGCCACGGCTCCCTGCTCTTCGGCCACTCCGATGAGGACATCCTCGCCGCGATGGAGGCGCAGGTCCGCAAGGGCACGCACTTCAGCGCCGGGCACGAGGGCGAGATCAAGTGGGCCGAGCAGATCGTGAAGCTCGTGCCCTCCGCCGAGAAGGTCCGCTTCACCGCCTCCGGCACCGAGGCGACCCTGCTCGCCATGCGCCTCGCCCGCGGCTACACCCAGAAGGACACCATCCTCAAGTTCGAGGGGCATTTCCACGGCTGGCAGGACTACGCGCTGAAGGGCGAGAAGACGCCGTTCGAGAAGACCAGCATCCCCGGCATCCCGGAAGCGACGCTCGGCACGGTCGCGGTGGTTCCGAGCAACGAGCTGGCGATGCTGGAAGAGCGCCTCGTCCAGGGCGACATCGCCGGCGTCATCCTGGAGCCGAGCGGTGGTTCGTGGACGACGATCCCGCTGGCCGAGGATTTCCTCGCCAAGGTCCGCGAACTGACCACCAAGCATGGTGCAGTCCTCATCTTCGATGAAGTGATCTCCGGTTTCCGGTGGGCCCCGGGGGGCGCCCAGGAACGCTTCGGCGTCACGCCCGATGTGACCACGATGGCGAAGATCGTCGCGGGTGGCATGCCGGGCGGCGCGGTCGCCGGTCGCGCGGACATCATGGACATGGTCGAGTTCCGCAGCGAGCCGGGCTGGAACGATGGACGTCGCGTCCCCCAGGCCGGCACCTACAACGGCAACCCGCTCGCCGCCGCCGCCGGGTTCGCCTGCCTCACCAAGGCCGAGGACAAGGCGGTCCACGACCATTGCGACCGCCTCGCCGGCGACATCCGCGCCGGCCTGAATGGCATCTTCGTCGAGAAGGGCGCTCCGGCCTTCGCCTGGGGCGAGAGCTCCGTCTTCCACCTGGCGCTGGGTGAGGTGCCGTCGAACCTCGCCGCCGGCGATCTCCAGAAGCCGCAGGGCCTCTCCGCCGAGACGCTGAAGGCGAGCGGCGGCACGAAGCTGGCCCAGGTCTTCGAGATCGGCATGATGCTGGAGGGCGTCCACCTCTTCCACTCGGGTGGCCTGATCTGCGCCGCGCACACCGACGAGGATGTGGCAAGGACCTTGCAGGCCGCGGAGACGGTCACCGGCCGGATGCAGGCAGAGGGCCTGCTCGGCTAGACCTGCCGCGCTCGGGACTTCAGAAGGAAACGGGGGAGGATGCG
>JBQCJS010000591.1:0-3364 GCA_051952485.1 Thermomicrobiales bacterium
CCAGACCTCGCGGAAGTAGGCATTGCTGCCGGTCGCGAGGTGGACGTAGCCCTTCACGAAGGTGCGCATCGCCTCGTACTGGTTGGCGATGAACAGGTTCACCCACGGCAGGTCCTCGAGGAGGATCGCCTGGACCTGGTTGTAGATCTCGGCGCGCTTCGCCTGGTCGGTCTCGGCGAGGCCCTGGTCGAGCAGGGAGTCGACCTCGGCGTTGGAGTACTTGATGCCGTTGTTGTCGGCGCCGGTCTTGAAGTTCTGGTAGAGGACGTCATTCGGGTCGATGTAACCGCTGGTGCCGGTCACCGACAGGTCGAAGTTCCCGCCGAAGTAGTCGGCGAGATAGGTGGCGTTCTCCTGGAGGTTCAGCTCGGCTTCGATCCCGATCGCCTTCAGCTGCTCCTGGATGACGACCGCCGCGTTCGAGAGGAACGCGTACTGCGCCCAGGAGGTGGTGACCGGCTTGAGGCCGGAGACGCCCGCCTGCTCGAGCAGCGCCTTCGCGCCCTCGATGTCCGGCGCCGCGATGTCCTGCTTCTGGCCGGCCCAGAAGCTCTCCGGGAAGATCGTCTCCATCGGCGTACCGAAGCCGAAGATGGACGCATCGATGATCGGGCCGCGATCGACGACCTTGGCGATCGCCTGGCGGACCTCGATCTTGTCGTACGGCTCGCGGGAGACATTGATCGCCATGTAGCGGATGTTGGTGTTCGCGTCACCCGTCACGGCGATGGTAGAGTCGCCCTTGAAGGTCTCCATGTCCTGGACCGGGGCGTACTCGATGAAGTCGACGGTGTTCGACACGAGCGCCGCCGTGCGGGAGGTCGCCTCCGGCGCGATGGTGAACTCGATGCCGTCCAGGTAAGGCAGGCCCGGAATCCAGAAGTCGGCGTTCTTCTCGACCTTGAACGAGCTGTTCGGGATGTATTCCACGAACTTGAACGGGCCGGTGCCGACCGCCGTGTTCATGAGGTCGCCGTTCTTCTCGACTTCCTCCTGCGGGACGATCTTGGCGGCGTTGCCCATCAGCTTCGACATGAAGGAGGCATCGGCGGTCTTCAGCGTGATGACCGAGGTCTGCGCATCGGCCGATTCCACCGTCGCAATGACCTCGAAGTCGGAGGCCGCCGGGGAGGCCGTCGCCGGATCGACGATCCGTTCGAGGCTGTACTTGACGTCGTCGGCGGTCATCTCGCGACCGTTGTGGAACTTCACGCCGGAACGCAGCTTGAAGGTGTAGGTGATGCCGTCGGCGGAGATCTCCCAGCTCTCGGCGAGGGCCGGAACCGGGGTCAGCGACGGGCTGACGGAGACGAGGCCATCGTAGATGTGCTCGATGACGTGCCAGGCCGCGGTCAACTGCGTCTTGTGCGGGTCCAGCTCGGCGGGATCGGCCTGGAGGCCGACCTTCAGGGTGCCGCCGCTCTTCGCGTTCGGATCGACCGTCGGGATCGCCGCGACCGCGACGGGGGAGGCGGCCGGCGATGCTTCCGGGGAGGCGCCCGGCGTGGCCTGGGCGAAGGCGATGCCGCCGTTCAGCGCCATCAGGGCCGATGCGCCGAGGCCGAGTGCCGCGCCGCGCAACACCGCATCGCGGCGGCTGAGCCGGCCGTGCACGACGTCGCGGGTGAGGGAACGCAGGATGTCTTCCTGCGAGGAATCCGTACCGTGGGTGGACATGGGAACCGGCTCTCCTTGTAGTCGTTGCGGTGGCAGGAGGTGCGACCGCGCGTGCGCGCCTGATGACCGGACGCCCGTTCCCACACATGCAGGAAGCGAGCGGTCCATGGACCCGTGGGAAATGAGCGTGGAGGGGGACTGGGCGGGCCGAGGCCGCCTTCCGGAAATGCCAGCGAGCATCCGGATAATCGCGTCATTTCATACCACCGTCGAGTATACGGGGCGGGGAAATGACGGGGCAACGCCTGCCGCGCCGTTCCGGCAGAATCCGCGCGCAGTTCTTGTGCAGAACGAACAATGCCGCGCACGATTTTCGTATGACATATGACGTCTGCTGAACCTGGAGGGATTTCATTGACAACCGCCCGGCGCAGTCCTACAGTACGCAGCGTCGTCACAACCGAATCGGGTCCCCGGAGGCTTCTCGTACTCGCGGCCACCAATGCGGGTGGTCAGGAGGTATCGTTCGTGGACAAGAACGCTGCATCGCCGTCGGAGTCTGTTTCGAAGCCCGTCATCACCTTCCGCGCCAGCCGCCGGCAGCTGATCAAGACGGCGCTCGTCACTGGCGCGGGCATTGCCTACGCGGGTTTCGGCCCGGTGCCCCAGCACATCTACGCGCAGGACAAGACCAAGATCGTGCAGTGGTATCACCAGTACGGTGAGGAGGGCACGCAAGACGCCGTCATGCGCTATGCCCAGCAGTTCATGGAATCCGATGCCGGCAAGAACATCCAGGTCGAGGTCAACTGGCAGACCGGCGATTACGGGCCGGCGATCAACGCCGCCCTGCTTACCGACAATGGCCCGGATGTCTTCGAGATCAACGGCGTCTCGCTGGACCAGGTGAAGCAGGGCCAGGTGATGGCGCTCGATGACCTCTACACCGCCGAGGTGAAGAAGGACTTCAACCCGATCAGCCTCGAGGCCGCGACCATCGATGGCAAGATCTACTGGGTGAAGATGATCGACGACACCGGCGCCTTCTACTACAAGCCCAGCGTGTTCAAGGACAAGGGGCTGGAGCCCGCCAAGACGCTGGACGATGTGCTGAACATCGCCAAGACGCTGAACGATGGCCGGGTGAAGGGCATGTTTCTCGGCAACGACGGCGGCATCGGCGCGGCTGCGGGCCTGCTGATGTGGTCCGGCGGCGCCGACTACTTCGACGAGTCCGGCAAGAAGGTCGCCTTCGATACCGATGGGGTGGCCACGGGCTTCGCCAAACTGAAGGAACTGAACGACTCCGGCGCCCTCCTCCTCGGCGCGCCGACCGACTACTGGGACCCCTCGGCCTTCATCCAGGGCCTCGCCGCCACGCAATGGACCGGCATGTGGGCGCTGCCCGCGATCCAGAAGGCCCTGGGCGACGACGTCGACATCTTCCCCTGGCCGGCCACGGACGCCAACGGCAAGGCCTCCACGTTCTGGGGCGGCTGGGGCGAGTGCGTCAACGGCAAGACGAAGAATGTCGATGCTGCCAAGGCGCTGGTCAAATTCCTGTGGATCGACAGCACGGACATCCAGCAGGACTGGGCGCTCTCCTATGGCTTCCATGTGCCCCCGCGCATGAGCGCCGCGGCATCCGCCGAGCAGCTCAAGAGTGGCCCGGCCGCGAAGTTCGTGGAGAACCTGAACAGCTACGGCCGCATCACCCCGCCGCTCTGGGATGCCGCGATGGGCACCG
>JBQCJS010000592.1:0-3140 GCA_051952485.1 Thermomicrobiales bacterium
TGTAGATGCGCTGGTCGACTTCGTCGGAGATGGCGAGGACGTTCAGGTGCATGAGGGGAAGCCGGCTATCCGTCCTGTGGATGTGGTGGGGCAGGCGATGCAGGGTGGATCACTGCATGCGCGACGGTGCCTCAATCATACCGCAGACCCGCCGGGCCTCCCGCAACGGATGGTCTCCCTTCGGTGATTCGTCGATCCTGTCCTGACACGGTTCAGGCTTCGGAGAACCCTCGCAGCAACCACTGCGAGGGTTCGCCTTGCGTAGTGGTTGGCATGCATTTCGGAAGCCGTTTCGTTCGTATGGCAGCCCCTTGTGGGCTGCCGATGGTGGCATTGGCGATGCATGAGCTGCTGGGTACAAGAGCATCCGTGTCATCCCGAGCGGAGCGGACCATGCACGATGATGGCATTTGCAGTGCAGCGGAGTCGAGGGATCATCCGGCATGGACGACGCCTCCCATGCGCCCCGATCCCAACCACTCGACGCGCTGGCATGATCGCTCTGACAAGCCGGCCTCGTTCGCATGCGTTCCGGACGCTACTCCTCCGATGCGTCGAGCCCTGCAAGATGGGCGACCTCATTCCAGGATGCGAAGGCCAGCTTGCTATCCGGCCCGACTGTGAGCTCGCTGATCGAGCAGTTCGCCAGGGTCGCGTGGCGATTCGGCCAACGGTCCATCGGATCGCCGTGGAGGTGCGCCGCGATCCATGCCAGCGAGCCCCCGTGGGCGACCACCGCCACGACATCGTCCGTGGCGAGATGATCGGTCACGATGCGCTGGAAGGCATCCAGCACCCGGCCCGAGAAGGTGACGCCGTTCTCCCCGCCCGGCCAGCCGTCGCCGAGGACATCGTCGCGATCCATCGTGGCGGCCAGCTCCGGATTGGCAGCGCTCCAGTCTGCCCAGAGTTGCCCGGCGGCGATGCCCGCGTCGATCTCCGCGAGGCCGTCGACTGGCACCGGCGCGACTCCGGTCGCTGCCCCGATGATCTCCGCCGTCTCCCGCGCGCGGGCCAACGGGCTGGCGTAGAGATGGGTGAGTTCGCCACGCGCTGCCAGCGCCGCCGCGACGGCGCGCGCCTGGACGCGGCCCCGCTCGGTGAGGGGGTCGGTGCCGTCCTGGATGCGTCCCTCGATATTCCCGAGCGATTGGCC
Organism: Thermomicrobiales bacterium; assembly: GCA_051952485.1. GTDB lineage: Bacteria > Chloroflexota > Chloroflexia > Thermomicrobiales > UBA6265 > JASGDN01. The sequence goes on from JBQCJS010000592.1 coordinate 1,157, forward strand.
GTGGCGGATGAGCAGCATGCGCATGGGAGGCGGGTCCTTGTGCGAGTAGGCGAGTCCGGGGCCGTCTGCCCCCTGTGTACCGGGGAACGCCGCCCGGCGTCAAGCGGTTGCGCCAGTGGGTGTGGATGTGAGCTCAGGTGTGGATGTGAATGCGACGTGTGACAGGCAGCAGAACGCGAACCCGGTTTCCCAGGTTCGCGTTCTGCGGGGAGCCGCTGGTGGGCTCGATCTGGCGGGCTGACCAGGTGACGGGGTCACATCCCGAGCCGGGACCAGCGCGGAGGTTGTCGATGGGACGATCGGCGTTCGCCGATCCAGATCCAGATGCCGGCTGCGAAGAGGAGGACGGCGGCGGAGACGATCGACCAGACGATGGCCGGATCGGTGCCCTCGGGCACGATGCCGAGCGGGCCGACGCCGGAGGCAGCCATGGAGGCGGTCTGCACGGTGCCGTCGCTGGCGATGTAGGTCGAGCCATTGGCGGTCGTGCCCCCGGTCCCGGTGCCGTCCCCGCGGGCGGATGGGGTTGTCGTGTCGGTGGTGTTCGTGGTCGTCGTGTTCGAAGTGCCGGCTGTCGAGGTGCTCCCGGTGTCGCCACCGGTGCCATCACTCCCGCTCCCTGCGGTCGTTCCGCCGGTGCCATCGCTGCCGGAGTTCGTCGTTCCGGAGGACGCGGTGGTGGCCGTCGCCGTCGCCGTGGCCGTCACGGTGGTGGTTGCCACCGCCGCCGGGGTGGTCGCGGCCGTTGTCGGAGCGACGGTCGCTGGGATGGTGGCGGTTGGGGTCGTGTTCTCCCCGCCCTGGCCGGTGGGGACCGGGGTCACGGTCGCTGCCGGGGTGCCGTTCCCGGGAGTCGGCGATCCGTCCGGGACGGTCGGCGTCCCTTCGATGTTGGCACAGGCGCTCAGGGTGCCGAGTTCGGTTGGCGAGAGGTGGATGTCGATGGCGAACTGGCCGTTGAGCAGCCCTTCGAGCGGCGTGTCGATCACGGTGCGGCTCTTGCCATCGGCGTGAAGCGCCGTGAGGTCGAAGGCCGGTTCCGGTTCGAGGTTGCCGCAGGTGCCGGCGTGGATATGCGCGGGCTGGTCGTCGCCGGTGTTCTTCACATCCAGGTCGACGATGGTCTTGTCCCCTGCTTCATAGAGGGTGGCGGTGCCGGAGAGGCCGGAATCGTTCAGGACCTCGAAGGGCAGCACCAGCCGGGGCGCGTCCGGCTCCGGCGTGATGGTCACCGTGGGCGACGCCTCCGGGCTGCCGGCGGGCGTGCCCGAATCCTGCGCCCAGGTCGGCGCCTGCTTCACGATCCCGAAGGTGAGGGCGGTGGCAACCACCACCGTGGCGATGGCATGGAGCCGTGGCGAGCGGAGCCCGGTGCGCCGCCGCTTCAACGTGGTCGTATCCGAGGTTGACGGTGATGGTTCCGGGATGCGGGCCCCGGACGAGTTGCTCTGCGCCATTCCGACACTCTCCCCAAGCGCGTCTACATGACGAAGGAGGTCGCGGTGACCTCCCGGAACGGGCCCGGTGGGCGACGATGCGCCGCAATACCGTGATCCATTCCTGCGGGCGCGACCAGCAGCCCCGGTCGCGCGGCGCTCCCGTGCGTGGCGCGATTGCCCCGGCACGCGACAGGAACGAGGTCAGCCTACAAGTCGCGTCTATCTGTCACAAGAGTACGTTCAGTGCCATTCTGGCAAATATCCGGGAAACAATGCGGTCCATTGCCTCATTCTCGGGCTGTACGATGACCAGATGGCATTGCAACAATGAGGATTCGTACGGTCCGTACATTGACGCCATCGGGTATTCCGGCCGGTCCGGCTGAACGCGGTGCATGTCAGGAGCGTACGGACGCTACAGGCATCGCGGCGGCCGGTTCGGGTGCGGGCGGACGGGGATTCATGGCTCGATCGGGTGGCCTGGCGGTCACACCGAGACACAATGTGCGTCGTTTGTGCCCCAGCGGTCAGAAACGGCTCGGGGC
>JBQCJS010000593.1:0-4000 GCA_051952485.1 Thermomicrobiales bacterium
CCCCGTCCCGGCGCCGCATCTCGCTCCTCACGTCCCGGTCCTCGCTCCTACTGGACGAGTGACGCCACCGAGAGCAGCACCACCGCCGTCGTCTTCGTCACCTGATCGATGGAGACGTGGTCGATCACGGCGTTGGCGGTGTGATGATACGGACTCTGGCCGAACAGTTCGCGGGCGATCATGATCGACTCGATGCCCTGCGCCCGCACGTAGTTGTCGTCCGCGACGATCTTGTCGTTCTGGTTCGGCCAGACCGCATTCCCGATTCCGTAGGCATCGTTCACGCGCACCATCAGGTCCATCATCCAGGATGACTTCGCGTCCCCGTTGAGAATCAGGGCCTCGCCCTGCCGGGTCGACCCCACGGAATCGATGTTGAACACGCCCTCGATCGGCGTCTTCTCCTTCACCGCCCGTTTCGCCCACGCATCGGACCCCAGCAGCCCGGAATCCTCGGCGTTCGTGAAGATCACGCGGACCGGGTGCTTCAGGTCGTAGCCAGCCAAAATCCGCACGATCTCGAGGTTCGCGGCCACACCCGTCGCATTGTCGTCCGCCCCCGGCGAGATGCCAGGCGGGTTCGCCGTCGTATCCATGTGCGCCATCACGCCGTAGATCTTCGAGGCGTCGGCCGCCGGAAGCTCGCCCACGATGTTCACCAGCAACAGGCCATCGGGCGTGATGAAATCCTCGTACCAGACCGTCAGCCCATAGGACTCCAGTTTCTGGTAGAGGTAGTCCGCCGCCATCTGGTTGCCGACCAGCGAGTAGTACCGCGACCCGATGCCGCCGCCATCGCTCGATCCCATGCCCTGCAGGTCTTGAATGGTCTGCTCGATGTTGGTGTTCGAGATCAAGGGCGCCAGCGTGCCGATGTCGGTGCTGGCGAGCTTCTGCAACTCCGCCGGCCGCCCGGTGCCATACGTCGGGCCGGGGGTCAGCTTGTCCACCGTGTAGCCGGCGTCGACGAGCGGACCGACCTCGCCCGGCGCGCTCTCGGTCTGGAGCAGCCGGACATCGTCCACCGAATCGACGATCGTCCCGTACTCCCGGACGCGGTCGTCGGATTCCACATCGCCTGGCAGCGTCACAGCATACAGCCGGAGCGTCTCCGCATCCGGCTGGACCATCGTCACGTTGTCGGCCTTCGCCGCGATATCGGAGACCGTTCCGGGGGGAGCGACGATCCAGCTCCAGTTTCCGCTGGAATAGGACGGTCGCGCCCCGAACGAGGCGAGGATCGGCGAGTCTCCCGGCAGGTTGACGCGCACGAGGCAGGATGTCGCGCATTGCTCCCAGATCGCGCCCTGGGCGGCGGGCGTGCCTCCCTCGTTCTGGCGCTGGTTGTCACCGCCGGTGCGCACGCTCTCGGTCGGCGCCGGGGCAGGTTCTGTCGGGGTTGGCACGCCGCTCTCGACCGTGACCGTGGTCGTCGTGTCCGGGACGCCGATCACCGATTGCGAGGTGGCCGTCGGCGTGACCTCACCGCCGCCTCCACCCCCACCGAGCTGCGAGAGCAGCCAGATGAGGAGGAGCAGCGCGATCACCCCGCCGCCGATCAGGGCCGGCAGGAACCAGGGTCGCCCTTCGCTGTTCTCCCGAACCCAGGCCTGCGCCGCCGCCACGGAGTTGCCGACCGCGCCCCCGGCCTCGGCGCCATCGTCGTAGAACTCGTCTTCCTCGGGCGGCAGCGGCTCACGCGACTGGCTGCCCCGGGAGGCCGCGCCCGTTGCCGCAGCCGCAGTCTCCCCGGATGGGTCCGTGGAATCGCGCCAGTAGCGGGACGATCGGGAGCGCGACGCCTCGGTCGCGGGCTGCTCGCTCCCGGGAGAGGAGGCGGCGCGGCCGGTCCGGGGCGTGGTCGCTCCGGTGGATGCACCACTGCCGGCAGGCGCGGCCGTCCCGCGCGACCCACCGGAAGCCCCGGTGCCGCCCCCGCCCTTCAGCTTGTCGGCGCTGGCGCGCACACGCGACGAGACGAACGCGCCGAAATCGACATCCTCGCCCTGGGGAGCGCCGGATGCGGGCACATTCGGGTCTTGCGGTGGCTGGGGGTCTGAAGGGCGGTTCGCGTCACGCGACGACATCGTGTTTCCTCGGGATGGGCGGTGCGGTCGTGCCCGGTGGCTGCCCGTCGAGACCGGGAACCGGGGCCGGACCGACGCGTTCGCGCCATGCGGATTGGAGGGCCACCACGGCGATGTCGCCGGCAACGCCTCCAGAACGACACAAGCCTAGCATTTCCCCGGAATGGCGGACGAGGTGAACGTACGGCCTTGTCGCCGCGAACGTAGCCGCTGCGGTGGCCCTAACGGGTCGCGGCCTGCGGGGGTTCTGGCACCGGCAGGTCGATCAGGCCTTCCACGATCGTCTGGAGCCGCGCGGCTGCCTGCCCGAGGATGGCGTTGCCCGCCTCCGCCGTGGCATTCCGCGCGTCACCCGTCGTTCCGCTCGCGCTGACGAGATTCTGGCGCACCGGGAACGTGCCGTTGATGGCGCGAATCACCTGCTGCATGGTCCGCAACGCCGGATCGACCTCCGGGTCGGCGAGCAGTTCCTTGCGGACGAGATCCGGGCGCAGCGCCAGCACCACCGAGGCCTCGTCGCCCCCGCCGTGCCCGATCGCCTCCGGCCCCAGGACAGTCTCCGCCGCGTTCGCGATCAGGGTATAGGCATAGACGGACGTGACGATGGGCACGCCGACTTCCCGGTGCGCCCGCTCGACGGCGACGGCCAGGGCGGGATTGTTGCCACCATGCCCGTTCAGCAGCGCCACCCGCTGCACGCCGTGACGCGCCAGCGATCCCACCAGGTCCAGCACGATCGAGATCAGCGTCTCCTCCCGCAAGGAGAGTGTCCCCGGCATGTCGAGGTGGTGCCAGGAGATGCCCCAGGGGATGGCAGGGGCCACCGCCACCCGGGGCCCGACGAGCGTCGCGGTCAGGGCGGCCAGCACCTGCGCCGAGAACGTATCGGTGGAGACGGGCAACGCCGCCCCGTGCTGCTCGTGCGCGCCAACCGGGATGAGCACGAGATCGATCATCTCGCCCATCGCCCCGATCTCGGCGCTCGTCATCTCCGCGAGCAGGAGCGGCTTCGTGCTCCCCGTTGCCTGGTGCCGATCCATGCGTTCCTCCCTGTGAGTGGCCGTGCCGGATGCCGTTCCTGGTTGGCCGTACCGTATCATGGCCGCATCATCCGGACCGTCATCCCGTTCCGATCGGCGCTGACCATGCCACGATCCGCTTCCCCACCCGAATCCGTGCCCGACGACGCCATGCTGCCCCGGACCTCATGTCCCGTATGGCCGGTGCAACCGCCCCGGCTGCCGTCCGGCGCAACATCGTGGACGCTCCTTTCCCTCGGTTCATCCAGCGACGCCTCCCTCCGCCAGTGGCGCGATGACATCCGGCACATGGGGCCGCCGCCCCCGGCATCCATCGTCCGGATCGGACGCGACACCCTTGATGACTGGCTGGAGAAACTCCCCGAATGGTTCGTGGAGGAGGCCTCGACGCGGGTCGTCGGCTGGCGCGTCGCGGTCGCCGGCGAGGAACATGCCGTCCTCGCCGTGGCGGAGGCGGCGCGGCTGGCGGGGCTGTTGCCTTCCGAGTTGGTGCTGCACGCCGAGACGTGGGAGCGCAGACGGGTCTACTGCCCGATCTGCGCGACCGTCAGCGTTGCCGGCTGCGCGGGGACCGATGCCGTGCGATGCGCGGGCTGTGGACGGCTGCTGGCGGTCCAGCCGCATCTCTCCCGGCGCAAAGGGGCCCACCTCGGCACCCTCGCCCCGGAACCCTCCGAAGAGGCCGGCAATGCGTGAGTTCCCGGTGACGGTCGAGGCCATCGTGCCGCACGGCGTGGAGGGCCGTGTCCGCGAATACGTCCTCGCGCCGCACCCCGGAGCGCGGCTACCGGTGCACGAACCCGGCGCGCACCTGTTCGTCCATACGGGACGGTCGATCAACGCCTACTCGCTGCTGGACGATGGCGTGCTGCC
>JBQCJS010000594.1:0-4090 GCA_051952485.1 Thermomicrobiales bacterium
GGGCCGCCTTCATGGCGGCCCGACCAGGCATGCACAGGTCAAATTAGCCTAGACAGTCCACTCAGTGGATCGTCTTGCCTACCGTGGCGGTTCGCAGCAACATCCGGAACGATCGTCACGAAGGGCCCATCGTGGCCCGTATGGGCGATCCTCACAGTGGTTGCCGCGGTCGGTGATCGCCTTGGGGTCATAGGCAATCCCGGGCGATCACGAGGATCGCCCCTGCGTGCTCGCACTACGCGTTCGTGTCCACCGATTCGGATTCGGCTATTGGGCGGACGGCAACGGGGATGGCGACGAATCGCCATCCCCGTTGCGCCTATGCGGCGTCCCTGTCCCATGAGACGCGCCGGTGGGATCAGCTCTCCGGAGTCGCCTCCGGAGCCGGCCCCGTACTGACGAGGTGCGCCCGAACGACCGTGCGTTCGGTGTACTCCGATATCGCGGAGTTCCAGGGGCCGCCGCAGGTCATGAGGGTCAGGCTGGGCTGGGCCGTCTCCCCGACGATGTCCGCGCCGGGGGCGACGGTGGCATCGACCTGCTTCACCCAATCCACGGCGTAGGTGTAGACGCTGCCGTCGTTCCCGGTGATGGCGATGGTGTCGCCCGCCTTGAGCTGGTCGAGGGCGAAGAAGACGCCCTCCGGCACGCCCCAGTAGTTGAGGTGCCCGGCCATCACGGTATTGCCGCTGGCGCCGAGCTTCGCGGTCTCCTTGTACCAGGCTGCCTGGTCCGGCGTGGTCGGGTCCTGCATCTCGCCGTTGACGGTCTCCAGGATCTCGACCTTCGCGTTCAGGCCGATCGCGGTAGCGGCGATGGACACCGGCACCGCGCCGCAGCGGGCGCCGTCGTCCGGGGTCGCCGCGATCGGCGTCCCGTCCTTGAACTCGGCACAGGCCTGCGGGGTGCCCAGGTCGTTCGGAGCGGCGGGTGGGGTGGCCGTCTCGGGCTCGATCACCTGCGTGTCCTGGCGACCGGTGTTCGGGTACTTGCCGGGCTGCTTGCCGGAGACCGGCGTCTGGGTGACGCCCGGCGTCGGCGGGGTGGAGCAGTTGTAGACCCAGACATCCGTGGTCTTGCCGGCCTCGACCGTCACCGCGCCGTTCGTCACGACCGCGGGCTGGCCGCCGCCGACACTCGCTTCGACATGACACGGACTGCCGCTGGTTTCGGTGACGGTGTAGCTGCCTGCCGCGAGGCCGTTCACCGCGAGCGTGCCCCAGGCGTCCGTGGTGCCCTGGCCGGCCGTGCCACCACCACCACTGGAGACGGTGAAGCTGGCGCCATACTCCCAGGTGTCGCACTCGACCGTGGAAACCCACGTCCAGGTGGAGCACATCTGCTTGTGGATGACGATGCCGCCGTGTTGCGCGGAGGGCACGTTGTACCAGTTGCAGACGATCTGGTCGTGACTGCCGACGTGGAACGGGAAGTCGTTGCCGGTCCAGAGCGGAACCGGGTGGATGCTGCCGGTATAGAGACCGGTGCAATCGAGGACGAAGATTCCACCGATGCCGCTGGGAACCGTCTCCGTCAGCGTGTAATCGCCGATGGGGAGACCGCCGAAGAAGACGGCATAGGGAATCGAGTCGCCGGTGTTCGTCTGCGGATCGACCGTGCTGGGGTCATTGTCGTGGAGCGTGAAGGTGACGCCGTTCTGCGGGGTGGCGCAATCGGTCTTCGGATCGGCGCCGGGCAGTGTCCAGTCGTATCCCTCCGGGCAGAGCCACTTGTAGACCGTGATCGAGCCGGGACCATCCGGCATGTTGTACCAGCTGCAGACGATGTTGCCGCTGCCGCTCGGGTTCAGCGTGATCGCACCATTCGTGACCAGCTGGAGCGTGGGCGAATAGACATCGCCGCAATAGACGTAGGGCTCGCCATACCCGCTCGGGATCGTCTCCTGGACCGTGGTCGTCGTGACCGGGAGGTTCGAGAGCGAGAACGGGTTGGAGTTGGACGAGGTGGCCGTGGCGACGGTGGTGCCATTCTGGATCGCGGCGAAGGTCACACCAGGCTGCGGGTTCGTGCAGTTCTGGAACTTCTGGTAGTCCGGCACGCCGTTCGTCATGTAGTAGCTGGGATCGTTGCCGCAGGTGAACTTGTAGATCGTGATGCTGTAGGTGGGCTGCTGGTGAAGGTTCCACCAGTCGCAGTAGAGCATCTGGTCGGGCAGCAGGTGCCAGGAGATCGTGCCATTGCTCACCTGCTGGAGCGTGAAGGGTACTTCGAGGTTCGGGTCGTTGGTGATCGACGAGCCCTTGCAGTAGACGATCGGCGTCGTGTAGCCGGCCGGGATCGTCTCGGTGAGTGTGAGCATGCCGGAGGGCACGTTGCTCACGCTGAGCAGGTCCGGCGTGCCACTGGTTGTGCCGGTGAAGGAGTAGGCGCCATTCTCGAGCGTGAAGTTCACCGGGCCGGGATCGGTCTGGCACTTCAGGGCGAGATCGTAGGGGTCGACCGGATTCGGCACGACGTAGTCCGGCGGGCAGGAGTGCTTGTTGATCAGGACCGAGCCATACCCGGAGGGCATGTTGAACCAGTCGCAGAACATCGTCTGCGTATCGAGCAGGTTCCAGGAGATGGTGTTCGCCGTCACCGTCAGCAGGGTGGCGGGAACCTCGACCGCCGGATCGTTGGTCAACGAGTCACCCTTGCAGGTGACGACCGGCGCCCCGTATCCCGGCAGCGTGTTCTCGGTCACGATGACGAGGCCGGCGGGCACGTTCTGCATCTCGAGCAGGTTCGGGCTACCGCTGGTAGTGCCCGGCGTCGAGGTCTGGCCCCACGTCACGACGAACGAGGTCGGACCGGCGTCGTCATTGCAGTTCGCGGCCAGGTCGTAGATGTTCGGCGGGCTGGAGGGGATGTAGCTGGCCGGGCAGGCGTGCTTGTTGATGATGACCGTGCCCATGCCGGCGCCGGCGGCCGGTTCGTACCAGGTGCAGGTCACGGCCTGGCCGGAGGCGATGGTGATGCCGAACGCGCCGCTCGTCGCGGTGCCGCTGGCATCGGGGCCGGCGCCCTGGGCGGTGGTGGAATGACAGAAGATCGCCGCCGAGGCCGGAACCGGGTAGCGCTGGAGGCTGTAGCTGCCCGGCGCCACGTTGCCGAAGTCCGCGCCACCGCCAAGGCCGGTCACCACCGTCTTCGCGGGGTTGGTTCCGTCCGAGAGATCGAACCGGTTCCCGAAGCCGGGTGTCTGGCAGGCCGTCTGCGCGGTCCCTTCCGTCGCGGTGGAGAGGTCGAAGGTCGATGGGCAGGTGTAGAGGGTGACGGCGAGGCTGGCGGGCTGTGTCCCCGCGCCGCTGACACCGTTCGTGTACCAGTCGCAGCCGACGATCTCGTCGTCCTTCAGGTCCCAGGTGATGCTGCCATTGGTAACCGGCATCGTCATGTCGCCCGTCTCCGGGCCGCCATGCTGCACGATGCCCTTGCAGATCACCAGCGTCTGGCCGGCGGCGGGGTTCTGCGTCACCGTCGTGCTGCCGGTCGGGATCTCCGTGAAGCTCACGACACTGTCGTCGTAGTAGCCGGTGAGCTGGGAGAACGTCTGGCCCGTGCTGGCGGCGAGGTCGAACTCCACGCCATTGCGCTGGGTGGCGCAAGCCGTCGCCGGATCGCTCGGTGGATTCGAGAGGTCGAATCCGGACGGACACTCGCGGTAGGTGACATTGATGCTGCCGACGAGCTGGTTGACCGGCGTGCCGGATGCCATCTCGCTGGGGGTGGCCGTCGGCGTCATGCCGCCGGTCATCGCGGTCGGCGTCTCCGTGGCCCCGCTGGGCGCGCTCGGCGACGCGGTGGGCGTGAGGGTGGTCGTCGCGGGGATGCCGGCGTACCAGTTGCAGAAGACGATCTCGTCATCCTTCAGGTTCCAGGAGACCATGCCGTTCGACACGGGCAACTGCATGGTGCCGGTCTCGGGGCCGCCATGCTGCACGATGCCGTCGCAGAGCACCACGGCGCTCATCGGAGGCGTCGTCTGCCCGAACGTGATCGAGCCGATGGGGATCTCCGTGAACCCGATCTGGCTGTCGTCGTAGTAGCCGGTGTCCTGGGTCTGGGTCGCGCCGTTGCCGTCGGTGAT
>JBQCJS010000595.1:0-2570 GCA_051952485.1 Thermomicrobiales bacterium
AACGAGGCCGGGAAGGGGGTCGAACTCTTTCACCTCATGGACACGTTCGGCCTCATGCGGCAACTTGGTATCCTGCCAGGTCCGTCACCGACGCTAAATACCTGACACGATCTGACATGCTCGTGGCCAATGCTTGACCTGAACGACTCCGCCCAAGCCCTCTCCCTGAGGGGAGGTGGACGAGGGGATGGTTCCACGAAAGTGAACAGAGGTCGAGCGGCGAGCCGAGTAGATCCATGCTCTCCATGAGCGCTGCTGTCTCAGCCACCAAAGCCACGCCATTCCCCGCCTTCACCCGCTAGTGTCGATCGTTCGATGACCCAGAGTTGGTCGCTTGCCCGAATGCCACAGCCGTACCCACCAGTCACCAAGATGCGTTCGCCAATGACGGCTTTCGCCTTGGAGAACAGACTGGGGCCGTCGAAGGCGCCGACCACCCGGGAAAATCTCGCTTCACCGTCGGAAAGCTCATCGGCTGTCGACGCGACACCAGCAACGATCAAGGTTAGGTCCGGCAAGAGGATCGCCGTGCTAGCAAGTTTGTAGCGCGCGCTGACGAGATGTTGTCCAGTATCGAATGTCTTGCTGGTCGGATCAAAGAACTCAGTCGTGACGTAGGCTCCCTAGCTATCCCGGTCACCCGATCGTCCGATCAGCATCACTCGCCCATCGATCAGCCGGAAGGAGTCGCGCTTGTGCCGTGGGACAACCATGGTGCCCGCCCCCGAAAATATCTTGCCGGATCGAGGATCTCCGCAGTCTCCACGACCGCAAACGAGGACCGGCGGCAGTGGCCGCGGCCAATCAGAACGCACCCATCCGGGAGGTCCGTTCCGGTCTGCGATTCGCGGGAGAGACCATCGATCCGACCGCCATGAACTGCTTGGTCTCAGGACCGAAGACCTCGGTGGAGTCAACGGGTTGCCAGTCGGTCCCGACATCGCCTGCGTGCAGGGACCGGCCATCCAGAAGGGCAACAGCGATGTGCCCAGAACGAGAGACAGGGGGCGGACTTGGGAAGCAGCAAACAAGCTAACTTTATGTCTATTTTATCAGGTGTGGTACCCCGATCACGCGTCCGCATCACAGCCCGACGCCCTCTCCTCCGCAATGGTCGAGATCAGCCCCATCCGCTGGGCCCGCACCGTAGCTTCCAACCGTGTCCGCACCTGGAACTTCTTGCACGCCGTTCCCACATGACCGGACACCGTCCGGGGGCTGAGGGAGAGCATCTCGGCGATGTCGCGGTCGGAGTATCCCTGGGCAACCAGATGGAGTACTTCCACTTCGCGCTTCGTCAGGGATACGTTTGTCCGCGCGATCGAATCCTGAAGCACCGATCGGCGGGGAAGAGGGGCAGAGGAGGACTGGTCCGGGGCAATCGAGCTGATCCCGCGCAGGACGTCGTCGAGGGGCCAGGTCGTCCCTTCGGCAACGAGGTGGTCCAATTCGTCCGGCGAGAGCAGCGACGCCAACACGTTCCTGGCGTGCTTGAGGTGTCCGAAGTGCGGAATGTGCGCCCCGCCGAAGCGTTCGCACAACCCCTGGGTTGCCCCGAGCAGCCGGCCAGCTAGGTGCACGGCGTCGCGCGCGATGGCGACTCCCACCATGCCGCCTACGGCATCCGCGATCAGGAACCCGTCCTGGGTTTCCCGGGCGATGGCGAGCCCGTCGTGGTAGAACCCCCACGCCGCATCGGGGTCTGATGCTGCCAGAGCCAGCTGACCCAGATTCCCGCGCACGAGCGACCCCATCAGGCGTTCACCCAAGGTATCGGCAAGCCTCCTGGCCTCCTCACTATGCCGTTGTGACGCCGGGAGATCACCGGTCCGATATTCCGCGTCGCCCAGGTTCACCAGCGGCATGATCAGCCCTCGTGGGTCGCCGAGGTGTCGCTGCTGGAGCAACGCCTGGCGAAAACAGGTGAGCGCCGTCGCCTCGTCTCCCCGCATTTCGGCGATCAGCCCGAGTCCCGTCGTGGCCGCCACCACCAGCGCGGGCTGATCCAAGCCCTCGGCGAGGTCTCTCGCTCGCGCGTAGGTCTCAGCCGCAATGTCGAGATCGCCGACGTGCCGGGCCGTAATCGCCGTTCGCAGCGCGAGCCGCATCTGGCGGTCGGGGGACAGGAAGCCGTCGGCGCGCGTCTGATGGATTCGGAGGAACCACTCGTATCCTTCGCGGATCCGCCCGCTGGTATGCCAGAACTCCCCCAAGGCGTCACACAACTGCGCCAGGAGTTCGTCATGACGCGTGGCGGCCGCCCAGTCTCGAGCGACGCGCAAGTTATCGATCTCCCCTTCCAAAGCAGTACGTAAATGCGGTGACCCCCTTCCTCGATCCTCCGGGATCGAAGACTGTTCGGCCAGCGTGAGGCACCATTCGGCGTGGCGCTCGTGCATCATGCGATCATCACCACGCTCGGCGAGGCGTTCCCGCGCGAAGTCCCGAATCGGTTCAAGCATCATGATCCGGGAAGTGTGTGTGGGACCGATCTGGATCGACAGGAGACTCTTGTCGATCAGCGACGAGGCCAGGACGATCGCCGTGTCTTCCGTACAATCCGGCAACAC
>JBQCJS010000596.1:0-3269 GCA_051952485.1 Thermomicrobiales bacterium
GGCGACGGGGGCAATGGGCGATGCAGCGCCCATTGCCCCCGTTCTGTTTGGTCAAGCATCGCATCCCGGCAGGCGAACGCCTTGACGACGGCCAGAATTGGTTGTATCACGATGTCAACACACGCAAGTTCATAGCTTCTCCCGGTTGGTCCCGGCATTTTGTGCAATTTGCCAAAAGTGTTCGAGCACTTTTTGCGATGGCAGGAATGCCGGCTGATGGCGACGCCGATGTCGCAAGAAGGAGTCTCACGCGTGAAGGACTATCTGCCGAATCCGGTGAACGAGTTGATGCGGGCGGCGACGTCCGGCAAGGCCTCGCGGCGCGACATCATGCGCCGCGGTGCAGCATTGGGGCTCAGTGCCTCGCTGATGGGGACGATCCTGAAGGCGCAGACGATCGCCGCGCAGTCGCCTGAGGCGAGCCCGGCCGCCCAGCCCGCCGGATGGTCGATCACCGTGCCGGATGGCCTTCCGGACCTCAAGGGCGTCAAGCTGAACGCGATGCTCGGCGCCGATGGCCCGGGCGCGCCGTTCGACCAGGCCTGCGTCGACAAGTTCAACGAGGCGACCGGCGCGGAGGTGACCTACCTGAAGGGCGCCGACTCCGCGAGCGATCGCCTGACGTTCATGCAGCAGACGATGGCGGCGCAGTCCGGCGATATCGATGTCGCCCAGATCGACGTGATCTGGCCAGGCATCTTCGCCGCGCACGCGGTCGACCTGATGGATGTCTACAAGAACTCCGGGACCACGAGCTTCCAGCGCATCGTGGACAACAACACCGTGGACGGCAAGCTGATCGGTATTCCCTGGTTCACGGATGCCGGCCTGCTCTACTACCGGACCGACCTGCTCGAGAAGTATGGCTACACCGATCCTCCCAAGACCTGGAAGGATCTGAGCGACATGGCCACCAAGATCATCGAGGGCGAGAAGGGGGCCAACAGCGCCTTCACCGGCTTCACCTGGCAGGGCCTGGCCTATGAGGGCCTGACCTGCAACGGCCTCGAGTGGCAGTTCTCCAACGGCGGCGGCACGATCATCGATCCGGATGGCACCGTGACTGTGAAAAACGACCAGGCGATCGCCGCTTTCGAGATGGCCAAGGGCTGGGTCGGCACGATCTCGCCGCAGGCCGTCACGGGGTACAAGGAAGAGGATTCCCGCGGCGTCTGGCAGGGCGGCAACTCGGCGTTCATGCGGAACTGGCCGTATGCCTATTCGCTCAGCGCCGCCGACGATTCCGTCATCAAGGGCAAGTTCGACGTGACCCAGATCCCGATGGGTGACGGCGACAACGCCACGCACGCGGCGACGCTCGGTGGCTGGCAGATGTTCGTCTCCAAGTACTCGAAGCAGCAGGACGCCGCCAAGGCCTTCGCGGGGTACATGACCTCCGAGAACCTGCAGCGGGCCCGCGCGATCGAGCGCTCGAACCTGCCGACGATCGAATCGCTGTACCAGGACAAGGACGTGCTGGCGGCGAACCCCTTCTTCGAGAAGCTGTTCGACACCTTCAAGTCCGGCTCGGTCGCCCGGCCCTCGACGGTGTCCGGCGACCTGTACGGCGAGGTCTCGCTCGCCTACTACACCGCCGTGAACGACATCCTGTCCGGGACGGCCTCGGACGCGGCGAGCCGGGTCGACCAGCTCCAGTCCGCGCTCGAAGACATCATGCAGGACGCCTAGCCGGACATCGGGTCCTGGGCGTGCCGCAGGAATGACAGCAGGCGGGCTACACCTCGGTGTAGTCCGCCTGATCGTTCCACGGAAAGGAAACGCGCATGAGCGCTGTTTCGACAGCAGAGACGCCGGAGGCGCCGAAAGCGGCCGACGTCAGGAAGATCCGTTCGTGGTCGGCGCCGAAGACGGCTGTCGGGCGGCAGCAGGAGCGGCTCGGCTGGATCCTGGTCATCCCCAGCCTGATCGTGGTCTTCGCCGTCGCCATCTATCCGTTGCTGGAGACCTTCCGGCTCAGCTTCACGAATACCCGTCTCGCCAGCACCCGCGCCGTCCGCTGGGTCGGCTTCGAGAACTACCAGCGGCTGCTACAAGACGACCAGTGGTGGAACGCGATGAAGAACACCATCGTCTTCACCATCTCCTCCGTGGCGCTCGAAACGGTCCTGGGCATGATCGTGGCGCTGACCATCCACTCCCAGTTCCGGGGGCGTGGACTGGTGCGGACCTCGATGCTGGTGCCGTGGGCGATCCCGACCGTGGTCTCCTCCCTCCTCTGGAACTGGATGCTGAACGACCGCTACGGCGTGATCAACTCGATCTTCGTCCGGCTCGGGTTCATGGCGCCGGACCGCAACTTCGCGTGGACGGCCGACCCGAACACGGCACTCGGCGCGGTGATCGCCATCGATGTCTGGAAGACGACGCCGTTCATGGCGCTGCTGCTGCTGGCGGGCCTGCAGGTGGTGCCGGGGGATGTCTACGAGGCGGCATACGTCGATGGCGCCTCCAAGTGGCAGCAGTTCTGGCAGATCACGTTGCCCCTCCTGCGACCGGCGTTGCTGGTGGCGCTGATCTTCCGCACCATGGATTCGTTCCGCGTCTTCGATCTCATCTTCGTGTTGAAGGGCGCCGCCACCGAGACGATGACGGTCGCGATCTATACTCAGCAGCAACTCATCCAGGCGAACCGGCTGGGATATGGTTCCGCGGCTGCGGTGGTGATCTTCCTCTGCATCGGCCTGATGGTGCTTGGCTATTCGCGCCTGATCACGGTGGAGGAATCCTGACATGAGCGACCAGGCAATCCCCTCGTCCCGGATCTCGCAGGCCGAACTCGACCGCATCCGGGCGTCCTATACCGAGAAGAAGGGGCTGGATGTCGTTTCGCTGCTCGGCAAGATCGGCTTCTGGCTGCTGATCATCGCGATCGTGGTCTACACCCTGTTCCCGTTCTACTGGGCGGTGAAGTCCTCCTTCACCCCCACGAACGATCTCGTGAAGACGCCGGTCAGCCTGTGGCCGCAACGCTTCACGCTGGATCACTATCACCGCGTCTTCACGGATTCCAGCTTCCTGCGGGCGTTGCTGAACTCGGCCATCGTCTCGTTCAGCGTGGTGCTGCTGGCGTTGCTGATCGGGACCTTGAGCGCCTACGCCCTCGGACGGCTTCACTTCCGGGGCAAGACCATCGTCCTCTACCTCATCCTTTCGATGACGATGTTCCCGGCGATCGCCATCCTGGGGTCGCTCTTCCGTATGATGCAGCGGTTCCACGCCTACAACACGCTGTGGGGGCTGATCATCGT
>JBQCJS010000597.1:0-3137 GCA_051952485.1 Thermomicrobiales bacterium
GATGCCTTCGCCCCCATCCGCCCCGACGACGCCCCCGCCCTCGAGGGTGTGGGCCCGGAGGCCTGAACGCGCCCCTTCCCCCGTCCCACGACGGCGATCCGCACCGGATCGCCGTCGTCATGTCTCAGGCGTCGTGCGTTCCCGAATGACGGATCAGCCCCGCTCACCCAGCTTCGAGGCCGCGCCCTGATCGAGGATCACGTCCAGCCGGTCGCCTGCCCGCCGCAGGAACGAACCCGGCACATCCGTCGTCTCCGGGCCTTCGAGCGAGGCGCGGACGATCTCCGCCTTCCCTTCGCCGGAGACGATCAGGACGATCCGTTTCGCCTGCAGGATCGTCCCCAGGCCGATCGTCATCGCCTGCGCGGGGATATCCGCCCGGCCATCCCAGTACGCCGCCGACTGCGCCCGGGTCGCCGGCTGCAAGTCCACGATCCGGGTGGGATCGTCCGGCCCGGACCCCGGCTCGTTGAACCCGATGTGCCCGTTCGGACCGAGCCCGACCACGGCCAGCTCCAGCCCGCCGAAGTGCGCGATCTCGCGGTCGTAGCCCGCTGCCGCGGCGACCGGGTCCTCGGCCGCGGTCGGCACGTAATGGACGTTCGTTTCCGGCAACCTGGCCGGATCGAGGAAGACGGTCTTCAGCCATCGCGTCAGGCTCGCCTCGTCCTCCGGCGTCGAGCCGAGGTAGTCATCCAGGCAGAAGAACTGCGCCTGTGAGAAGTCGAGTTCCCCGGCCTCGATCCGGCGCACCAGCTCCCGATACATGCCCAGGGGCGTGTCTCCCGTCGGCAACGTCAGCGCCGCGCCGGGCGTGCGTCCCAGGGTCTCCGACACCGCGTCGGCGGCCAGCGCGCTCAGGAGGTCGTAGTCATCGACAACGGTCAGGGTGTATCGGTCGCCCTGCGCCGCACCGGTTCGGGTCTCGGAGGCCATCGCGTATCATCCCATCGGCGCCTGCGCCGCTGCATCGTCCAACCCGGCGATCCGACCGGTCGTCGTCCGCCACATACGCTGTCCATTCTACCGAAACGCCCGTGCCGATGGTCCGGGCAGCCATCCGGGAGGGCACATGCCAGACCTTGCCGATGCCGTCCAGCACGCACTCCAGCTGACCGACCGCTGGGTGCAGGACGCCGCCGTGCGGGGCGTCTCTACCGCCGTCTGGCACCGCGGCCGGATGACCGCGACGCATCAAGCCGGGGAGGCGGCGCCGGGCCTCCCGGTGCGCGCGGACACCCTCTTCGCCCTCGCCTCGGTCTCCAAGCCATTCACCGCAGCCGCCGTCATGCGGCTGGTGGAACGGGGGGACCTGCACCCCGACCTGCCGGTGGCGCTCCAGTTGCCGGACTTCGGTGAGGTGGCCGACCCGTTCGCCGATGACGTCATTCCGCAACTCGAAGCCCTTCGCGACCGGATCACGCTCCGTCAGCTGCTCTCGCACACGGCAGGATTGCCGGAGAATGCCGGGGTGAAGCGCCTGCGCATGAGCGACCAGCCCCCGCTGGAGCGGATGCTGGAGATCATGTGCGGCGTGCCGCTGCAGGATGCGCCGGGAGAGGTCCTGCGTTACTCGAATGTCGGCCCGGCCGTTGCCGCCCGCATGGCGGAGCACGCGACCGGTGAGTCGTTCCACACGATCCTCCGCGACGACGTGCTGCTGCCGTGGGGTCTCACCGACCTCCATCCCACGGTGGACGCCGCCCTGAGCGACCGCATCGCCATCGTGCAGGACCCATCGGCGGAAGGCACGCCGACGGAGGGATACAACAGCCCGTGGTGGCGGAGCCTCGGCATTCCATGGGGTGGCTATTACGGGACCGCCGCCGATGTCGTTCGCTTCGCCGCCTCCTTCCTCCCCGACGCGGACATCCCCCTGGATCGGGAGCTGGCCGCCGAGATGATCACCGATCAGGCGCATGGCGTCAGTGGCGGCGTCTTCTCGGCGGGCATCCGCTGGGAGATGGCGTTCTGGGGTCTCGGCTGGGAGGTGAAGGGCATGAAGCCACGCCACTGGACGGGCACCCTCACCTCGCCGGATACCTTCTGCCACTGGGGGCAGAGCGGCACCCTGATGTGGGCCGACCCGACACGCGATCTTGCCGTCGCGATCCTGGGCAATCGCACCGTCCTCAAGAAGGCGTGGCCGCTGAGCCCGCCGCGGTGGGCCGACCTCAGCGATGCCATCGTGACCGCGATCGACGCGGGATAGCGCCCGGGTGCCTGCGGAGGTGAATGGGTGTCGTATCCTGTGCATCAGCATCGCACATCCACCGTCGGACTCCGGGAACCCGAACGCATCAGGAGCAACTCGTCGATGGTCCAGCCCGCACCCGCGCCTGCCCTCCAGCCTTCCACGCCGGAACCGGCGCCCCCCCGGACGACCGGCCCACGGGGCAGCCGCATGGGCCTGGTCGCCTTCGCGATCATCCTCGTGCTGGCGACCATCGCGGCCCCGTTCGCCAGCCTCGCCTCGACGTCGCGCGCCGGGGATTCCGTCACCGTGGCGTCCACCGAGACGATCGATGGCGATCTCAACGCCGCCGGGCGCACCGTCCGGATCGATGGCACGGTGGAGGGCGATGCGAACGTCGCCGCGGTCGAGGTCCATATCGCTGGCCGCGTCGACCGCTCGGCGGCGATTGCCGCCGTCCGGGGTGACATCTCCGGCACGGTTGGCGGGTCGCTCCGCATCGCCAGCGGCAACCTGGAGATCACCGGCACCATCGAAGGAAGCCTGATCGTCGCGGCGGGCTCCGTCACCATTCCCAGCCAGGCGCGCATCCAGGGCGACGTGCTCATCTACGGTGGCCAGGTCGATATCCGGGGCCGGGTGGGTGGCAACGTCCGGGTCAATGCGGGCAACGTGACACTGGGCGGTGAGATCGGCGGCAACGTCGAGGGCACGATGAGCCAGCTGGACCTGCTCGATACCGCCAGGATCGGCGGCACCCTTTCCTACACGAGCCAGCAGGCGGCCGATGTTGCCCCGAACGCCGTCGTCACCGGAACCACCACGCACGACACGCCACTCGGCCTGAGTTCTCCGCTGGGCATCTTCAACAGCCTCCTGAAGGTGGTGTGGGCCCTGATCTGTGGCGCGCTGCTCGTGACGATCGCCCCGCGCGCCGCCGCCG
>JBQCJS010000598.1:0-2633 GCA_051952485.1 Thermomicrobiales bacterium
CTGCTTCCGGCGGCGTCGTTCAGCCCGAAGAGCCGCCAGCCGGTCATGAAGCACGTCGCGGTGGAGGTCGTCCCGTCGATCCGCCGGGCCTGATGAGCGACACCAGTCACGATCGCCGCGCGATACCTCGTAGGTGATGAGTCTGGGCAGGCCGAGCTGGCAGGCGCCGGTGCGACCGGAGGAGAAGGAGATGCGGGGACCAACCGATCCCATCGAGGACCCGACGCCGGAGTTCGTCGATGCCGTGCTGGAGATCGTCGCCGGGATTCCGCCGGCGAAGGTGATGACCTACGGGAACATCGCCGACCGGCTGACCGCATTGCCGGACCTGGAGGGCGCGACAGGAGCGTACGGCGCCCGCCTGGTGGGACAGGTGATGTCCCGGCACGGTCACGACGGCGCGTGGTGGAAGGTGATCCGGAGCACCGGCCAGCCGCCCCGGGGATACGAGCTGCGCGCCCTTCCCCACTACGAGGCGGAAGGCACGCCGCTCACGGGATCTGGCGACGCGTACAAGGTGGACCTCCGGATTGCCCGCTACGATCCCGACCGGCCGCCCGAGCCGACGCAGGAATCCCTCTTCTAGACGGCAGTCCAGAGCGGTCTGCTAGCGGCAACGATCATGCCGGGTTAGGGCAACCGGAGATCGCCCTGGTGGCATCGCCAGACGCGGGCGATCCCCTCTGTGCGAGCGACACGCATTCGTGGCCAGAAGGAGCCGAGCGGCCGGGAGGAACCGTTCAGGACTCCTCGTCGGCGTCTCGCTTGCCCTCACCCCACATCGGCGTAAGGATCTGGGGATAGACCCGCCGGCCATACTGCTCGATTACGATGGCCTGGGTGGGACACGCCCGAGCGCCCGCGAAGAGCTGGGGGATCGTCACCTGGTCGCCGTTTTCGAGCGTCAGGTAGCCCGTCTCCTGATCGAGCACATAGAAGCCCGGGGCGGCGGTCGTGCACTTCGCGTTCGCGACGCAGCGGTTCGGGATGAGCCGCACTGTCACACTGTCCTTCTGGTAGAGGATTTCGCCCTGATCCGTCATACTGCACCTTCCTTCTCGCCTACCGGCACTTCCACGTATTCCTCGCCGATCTCGATCACCTCGCAGGCGCCGTTCGTCGCTTCCGCGACCCACGCCTGGAGGATCGGGAGTTCCTCGGCCGATGTCTGCATGGTGAAGACCACCGTTTGTCCGTATTCGACGTCCTGCAGCAGGAAGTCGGTGGCGCGGAGGGCATGTTCGAGCCGTCCTGCCTCATCGTAGCTGGCATCGATGGCGACGATGAGGCGGGGTTGCGCCTCGACGATGCCGACAACGGTCAGCGCCTCCGAGACGGACTGGCCGTAGGCCCGGATGAGACCGCCCGCGCCGAGCAGTGTGCCGCCGAAGTAGCGCGTCACCACGGCCACGACATCGGTCAGGCCGTTGCGCTGCAGCACGGAGAGCATCGGCACGCCCGCCGTGCCGGATGGTTCGCCGTCGTCGTTGCTGCGCTGGAGCTGGCCGCGTTCGCCGATGATCCAGGCGGAGCAGTTGTGGTTCGCCTCCCAGTGGGTCTTCCTTCGCGCGGCGATGACGGCCCGCGCCTCCTCCTCGCTCGTCACACGCGCGAGTGACCCGATGAAGCGGGACCGCTTGATCTCGATCTCGTGTTCGCCATCATGGGCGATGGTGCGGTATCCCTTGAGCATCCGTTCCTGCATGGTCCAGCCCTGGCGCTCCATTCCGTGGTCCTGGCGATGCGGCGCGGTGCGCCTGCCCGTTTGGTCGCCCACGATCGCCGAAAGCTGAGATACTGGCTCCAGCATAGGCGAGGCACGGCAATCGCGTCACGGGACCACGGGATGTTCCCGATGACGAGGGCTCCCATCCGCGTGAGAGAGGAAAGAGTGACAGTGTCG
This sequence comes from Thermomicrobiales bacterium, assembly GCA_051952485.1. GTDB lineage: Bacteria > Chloroflexota > Chloroflexia > Thermomicrobiales > UBA6265 > JASGDN01. Next base: position 1,904 of record JBQCJS010000598.1, read on the forward strand.
TCCGGGCGAATTGACGAGTTCGACGTGGTCCTCATCGGCGGTGGCATCATGAGCGCCACGCTGGGCGTGATGCTGCAGCAGGTGCGGCCCGACTGGTCGATCCAAGTCTACGAGCGGCTGCTGGATGTGGGGTCCGAGAGTTCCGGGCCATGGAACAACGCCGGGACGGGACACGCCGCGTACTGCGAGATGAACTACACGCCCCAGCGATCCGATGGGACGGTGGACATCTCGAAGGCGTTGACGATCAACGAGCAGTTCCACGTCACGCGCCAGTTCTGGTCGTCGCTGATCGAGCGCGGTGACTTGCCGGACCCTTCCCGGTTCGTGCATGGCGTTCCGCACATGAGCTACGTGAAGGGTGACGCCGATCTCGCGTTCCTGCGCGAGCGGTACGCGCTCCTGAAGGAGCAGCCGCTCTTCGCGGAGATGATGTACTCCGAGGACCTGGCGACCATCGGGTCGTGGGCGCCGCTCATGCTCGAAGGACGATCGAGTACCGGCAAGATCGCGATGACGCGACATGATGGCGGCACCGACGTGGACTTCGGGTTTGTGACGCGGAGCCTGCTGGCGTCGATCGAGGCACACGGCGGCAGCGTCAAGACGGAGCACGATGTCACCGGACTGCGCCGCTTGGCGGACGGGCGGTGGCGTGTCTCGGTGCTGGACCGCGGCTCCGGGGGGTCGTTCGAGGTCACGGCCCGGTTCGTGTTCGTCGGCGCCGGCG
>JBQCJS010000599.1:0-6016 GCA_051952485.1 Thermomicrobiales bacterium
CGGGATTTGCCACCAGTCTGGACTCCGATATGGGCGCGCTGACAATGGGGTAGGGTGCGGTTGGGCGGACTTGTGTGAAAGCTCCCCGATCCCTCGACTCCACTCCAACCGTCATGCTACCTCCTCCCATGTATCGTTCCGCTCGGGATGACACAAACGAGGGTGGTAGAAGGGCTTGCCCCCCCTCGCCCACTCAGTCGACGTGGCGGACCGGCGTGAAGAACCACAGGTACGGGACGTAGCACAGCACGAGGAAGCCGTTGATGGCCACCGCCCACTGCACGTTGAAGACATGGGCCAGCGTTCCCGCCAGCAGGCCGCCGATGGGCGTCAGGCCCCACAGCATCGTCTGGACCGCCACGATGCGACCCCGATAGGACTCGTCGATGTTGGTCTGGACCAGCGTGTCGTTCATGGTGCCGTAGGTCGAGAAGACCAGGCCCAGCAGCAGCATCGCCGGCAACGAGATCCAGAGCGAACCGGAGAGGCCGAAGACGATCAGCATCGTCGCGAAGAGCGCGATGCCGACGATCACGATCTTGCCCCGGTGCCGCACGCCGGAGAGCGTCGCCACCAGCAGCGTCCCCGCCAGCGCACCGACGCCGTTCGCGGTGAGCAGCCAGCCGAGGCCGCCGTCCGGCAGCTTCAGCACATCCTTGGCAATGGCCGGGGCCATCGTCGAATAGGCCATCCCAAGCGCGATCGGCACGATGTCCACCGAGAGCAGCGCGCGGACGGTGGGGGTGCGCCAGATGTAGCGGTAGCCTTCGATCAGCGTCGTGAAGGGGCTCTCCGCCGCCCGGCCCGTCTCGTCCAGGGGGGCAGTGCGCCGCATCATCGCAGTCGTCAGCGTGAAGAGGACGAGCAGGAAGGGCACGGCGGAGAGGGCGGTGAAGCCGAAGCAGAAGGCGATGCCGAGCGCGCCGATCATCCAGCCGGCCAGGGTCGGCCCCAGCACGCGCGCGCCGTTGAAGGCCGCCGAGTTGATCGCCACCGCGCTCTGCAATCGCGAGCGGTCGACCAGCGTCGGGGCCAGGGCCAGGCGGGCGGGCCAGTCGAAGCCGGTGGCGATGCCCATGACCAGCGCGACGATTCCCAGGTGCCAGAACTGGATCGTATCGGTCGCGATCAGGATCGTGACGGAGGCCATGCAGGTGATGAGGACCGTCTGCACGGCCATCAGCACCTTCCGCCGGTCGACGCGATCGAGGTACGCGCCGGCGATCGGCCCGACCAGCAGTTCCGGGATCGCCTGCAGGAAGCTGATCAGGCCGAGCTTGAACTCGTCGCCCGTCAGGTCGTAGACGAGGACGCCCATCGCCGTGATGCGCACCCACGTCCCGGTCATCGAGAGGCAGAGCGCGTACCAGTACCGCGCGAAGGCGGGGACCTCCAGCGCGCTGAACGCCCCGCGCCGCCGGACGGGCTCCTCGTCGCCCGGAGCATTCGCCGCCTCGACGAGGGCCTCCGCGACCTCCTCATCATTCATCTCTTCGAGGACGGTGCTGCTCATGGGGTCGTTCCGTTCATCGTCGGCATCGGTGGCGAAGCATCGTCCGAGTCGTTGGCAAAAATGGATACCCGCGTCACGCCCGGCCCCGGCATGAAGACGACCCGCCAGCCGTCCGGGTCCTCGTAGGTGTGCCCGCCTGCTTCCCACCAGGGGTTCTCCGGCTCGACCTCGGCGATCCCGAATGCCTGCATGCGGCTGGCCATCCGCTCGACATCGTCCGGGGCGAGATAGAACACCAGCAGATGATCACGGCTCGGGGCGGGCCCCGGGCTGCCTGACCCATGATGCGTGAATTCCAGGTGATAGCGCCCGTCCGGCATCCCGAGGATCAGCCCATCGTAGCCGTGATGGTCGCCGTCGATGCCGTGTCGCCAGGCGGTGATCTTCGGCAGGCCGACGATGCGGTGGTAGAAGTCTTCGAGCGCGTCCAGGCGGTCGGTCGGGCGGGCGATGCGTACCTGCATCACGGTCGTCTCGTGGAACAGGGTCATGGCATCGCCTCCTCGGGCGCGACGCCCCCGCCGGTGAGGGGGATCGATGCGGGATCGGAGTATCGGGATTCGCGCGTCACGGTGCGCAGCGCCGGGGAGAACAGGCCGCCGATCCCGGCGACGATGCAGGCGATGCTGGAGATGGCGATCACCTGGGTGGCCGTGAAGGCATCCAGCAGGAATCCGCCGATCAGCGCCCCCAGCGGCGTCCCCACCACGAGGATCATGTACTGCGCCCCGAAGACCTCCCCGCGCATGTGCGGCGGGATCAGCCGCTGGATGAGCGTGTTCTTCATCGTGGAGTAAGGACCCCACGCCGCGCCACAGAGGCCGAGCAGCAGCACGGCCGCCCAGAGGCGGTCGGTGAAGGCCAGGCCCAGCTGGAAGCCGCCCCAGAGCAGGGCGACAGTCGCGAAGACCATCCCCTGCGAGCGCACGCGGGCCGCGAACGGGATCGTGGCCAGGCCGAGGATGATGCCGGCGCCCATCCCGCTCCAGAGCAGGCCGTAGCCCGCCGAGCCGGTGTGCAGCACGTCCCGCGCGTAGATCGGCAGGGCCGGTTCCAGCGGGCCGTAGGAGAAGTAGAAGACGAACGAGAGCAGGGTGATCATCAGCACGGACGGGAACTGGAGCAGCGTCCCGAATCCGAAGGTCCACCACGGGCTGCGCAGCCCCTCCTGGCTGGCGGCGGGCACTTCGCGGACGCGCGTGATGTCCGGCAGCGCCCGGCAGACGGCGGCCATCAGCAGGAAGGCGGCGGCATCGATCAGCATCACGACCGGGCCGCTCCAGATCGTGATGAGCAGGCCGGCCATGGCGGGACCGATGAAGAACGGGAAGTTCAGGGCGAAGGAGATCAGGGCGTTCGCGCCGTCCAGTTCCTCGTCCGGGACGAGATCGGGGAGGAGGACCTGGATGCCGATCACCGTGGCGGGCGCGAGCAGCCCGGCCAGCACGGAGAGGACGAGGATGGCGGGCATCGTCAGGTGCCCCATCCAGTAGAGGACCGGCATCATCGCCACGAAGAGCGCGCGCAGGAGGTTGTCGATCACGAGGATCGTGCGTGGCTGCACGCGGTCCAGCAGCCGCCCGAAGGCGGGGCTGGAGATCACGCCGGGTAGCTGCATGCAGATGACGACCAGGCCGAGCGCCGAGCCGGAATCGGTGAGCGCCAGCACGAACCAGAGCAGCGCGATCATCGTGAACTGGTGGCCGAGCCCGGCGAGCGTATACCCCGCCAGCAGGCGCGCGAACGCGGGCCGTCGGAGGGGACGCGGGGACCTGGCGAGTTGGGCGGCGAGGGCGGTCATGCGGTTGGTGTCCGGCGCACAACGTGGCCGTGTCCGGGATGGGCAGCGGCGGGCATGGATCGTATGCGCACGGTAGCAAATGGGACGACGTAAAGCAAGCAATCGCTGCGTTTATTCGTCCGCGGCGGTATACTGGCCGTATCGACCGCTGGACGATGGCATCCACCCCTCATCCGAACGCCGTCCAACGCGCGGAGACGAGTGCGCATCATGGCTGCATCCCCCACCTCCCATTCCACGCCCATCCCGCCAGGTCCGGATGCCGCCCCCGAGGCTGCCGGAACGCCCGTTCCCGCCGATGTGCAGGCCGCGGAACGCAGCGAGCAGCGCAAGCAGGAGGTCGCCCTGCGGGCGTTGCCGGAGACGCGCCGCGCCATGCTCGAGGTGCTGAAACGGGAGGGAAGCGCCGACGCCGACCGCCTTGCCGAGCAGACGCAGATCACCACCAGCGGGGCACGCCAGCACCTGGTGGCGCTGGAGGCGGATGGGCTGGTGACGCACGCCGTGGTGCGCGAGGGGCCGGGCCGGCCCCGGCACGTCTATGCCCTCACGCCCGCCGGGGACGCCCTCTTCCCCCGCGTCTACTCCGCCCTGACGAACGAGCTCCTCGGCTACGTCGCGGAGGAGGACCCGGCGCTGGTGGAGCGCATCTTCGCCCGCCGGGCCGAGCGGCGGCTGGCGGCGGCCCTGGAGCGGACGGCCGGGCTCGCGGTCGCGGAGAAGGTCCGTGTGCTCGCCCGCATTCTCGACGAGGACGGCTACCTGGCCGATTTCGCCGAGGAAGGCGAGGGATCGTTCCTGATCACGGAACACAACTGCGCGGTGCTCTCGGTCGCCCAGCGCTACGGCCATGCGTGCAGCAGCGAACTGGAATTCCTGCAACGGACGATCCCGGAGGCGGAGGTGACCCGTATCGCTCACCGCCTGAATGGCGCCCATGTCTGCGCCTATCGCGTCGCCGTCCGGGACGAGGGGACGGACGGCCCGTCCTGACCGAGGCCAATGCGGAATCGCGGGCCGCTGGCACCCCGATTGCGCCTTCCATCGCGTGAGCCTGGGCCGTTCGGCCCCGCACCGCGAAAGGAGCCGCACCCATGTCCGACGATCACAGCCCCGGCGATGCCCGCAAGCCCTATTCCGATCGGGGCGGGCCGGAAGGCCGGCATGCCGAGACGCACGATGTCGTTCGCGAGCAACTGACCAACCCCACCGGTCCGGAACCGGAGGACGAAAGCTTCGCCGAGGACATCGCCCCCCAGACCCCGGATTCGATTCGCCAGGACCAGGCCGAGATGACCGTTCCCGGCGACCGCGACAAGGTCGTCCGCAATGCCTTGCCGGACCTGGACAACGCCCAGCTTTCCCGGCTGGCCGTGCTCGAGACGGGCACGCCGCTGGAGCAGGGATCGGTCTACCTGGACCTGAACGACCGGGATGCCGGCCCCTTCACCGCGCTCGGTGGACAGGAGGCCGAATCCCGACAGCGCCTGGTCCCGAAACGGGACACCGACTACGAACTCTGGAACGAGATCACCGTCACCGGGCAGGATCGCCCGGACTGAGTGGACTGTCCAGGCTAAACTGGCATTGCGCTGAGACCTCGGCGAACCACCGGCCGCAGCTGCGAGGGTTCGCCCTACGAAGTGGTTCGACCGAATCGCCCGGCAGTCCGGTCGTTTGTGGGGGGCGCCTTCATGGCGGCCCGACCACCCTGCGGAATGCCAGCTAAAGCGAGACAATCCACTGAGTTCGGCATCCCGGTTTCGTCGTCACACGAACGCCTCCCCACGGATGATCCCGTCGGGAGGCGTTCACGCGCCTGCCGGATTCCGGCTAGTCCGATGGGTGCTCCCGGTGCCCGCGCGACCGGCGGGCGGCGGAGAAGACGCGTTCCTTCCGCGTCGCCTCCGGGAGCGGCGCCATCGGCGCGGCAGCGAGCGCCTCGTGCAGGGTCGCCTCGCGCCGGATGTCGTCCGTCTGGGGAGCGTGCATCAGCATGTCGCGGTTTGCGGCGAAGAGGCGCCGGGACTCCTCGAACCGCCCCTCCCGGTCCAGCACGATCGCCTCCCGCTGCGTCTTCGCCGCCCGTTCGAGGACGACGGTCGTCCGGAGCGCGTCGTCGACCGGCGTGGCGGCGACCACATTCCCGGGCGCACGGGTCAGCGCACCCACCGGCTCCACGACCCGATGCCGGCCCGCATCGTCCGTCCACGAGAGCTTCAGCGAGGGGGCGACGGTGCTTCCCACCGCCCCCGCTGCCACCCGCACCTCGAACACGAGCCGGAGGGTGTCACCCGCCGCGAGGTCGCGCAGGTCGACCGTGATCGTCTTGCCCTCCCGCTGCGCCGGGAAGGCGTTGACCAGGTCCGCGCGGACCCCATGCGGGAGGGTCAGTCGGAGCCGGGGATTCGTGGCGGCAATGGCGAGGAGGTCGGCGATCTCGCCCGCGAAGAAGGGACTCAGCTCGCGCGGATGGGCGATGAACTGGAACGCGCCGCCGCCGGCCTCCGCCATCGCGCTCAGCAGGAGTTCGTCGAATCCGAGCCCGACCCCGATCGTGGTGGTGGTGATACTGCGCACGCGGAGTTCTGTTGCATGCTTCGCCAGCTCGGCGTTGTCCGTGATCCCCACGTTTGCCTGCCCGTCCGTGAGCAGGATCGTCCGGCGCGGCCGAACGAGACCGGAACCGATGGCCTCCGCAT
>JBQCJS010000600.1:0-3109 GCA_051952485.1 Thermomicrobiales bacterium
GACGAGCGCTCGGCACGCTGGCTTGATGGTACGTCATGTGGGGGGACGGGGTCGGGACCGGCCGGCCGCACATGGCACGCGGGAACGACCGGGGGGACGCGCACGGGCGGCTGGACATGGCCGCCCGCCCCGGCACGCTTCGCTCCCCCGCCCCGGCCCCGGCGGGTACGGGATGACGTCCTTCAGGGTGCGGAAGAACCGTGCCGTGAATCCGCACGGTTCTTCCGGTCCCGGGATCAGACGACCGGTTTCGCGGCCGCGAGGGTCTCGCCGGTGAGGTCGAGCACCCTGGCCAGCTTCTGGTACGAATAGGGGAACGCCGCATACCAGCGCCCGACCTGGCCAGCCTGCACGGCGGGCAGGCTCTCCCAGATCGCGTTGCCCTCGAAGGCGCTCATGTCCTCGCGGACATCCACGAGGATCACATCGGCGGGATAGTCGCCCAGCGTCTCCATCGAGACCTGGGCGTTCGGGGTGTTGTCGTCCACGCCGGCCTCGACGCCGGTGAAGCCCAGCGACGTGAAGTAGATGAGATCCGGCAGCCAGTTCGGGTTCCAGATGTAGACGGTTCCGTCCGCGCCGGAGCTGACGGTGAGCACCTTCAGGCCGCCGTGGGCGGCGACTGTCTCCGTGAAGGCCGTCTCCGATGCCGCGAACGTCGCCTTCGCGGTGGCGATCGTCTCGCTGGCGGGATCGACGCCCAGGGCGACCGCGAGGTCGTCGTACCGCTTCACGATGTCGATCACGGAGACACCATCCGCGTTGATGCCGATGGTGGGGCAGATTTGCTCGATGGCCGCCTGGCTGTCGGCGTCGAGATACCAGAGCGTGTCCCCGCCCCGGTCCAGATCGACGTAGAGCTCCGGCCGGAGGGCGACGACCTTCTCCAGGTCGAGCGCCCCATAGTCGCCGACATTCGGGAGCCGGGTCACATCCATGTCCCCGACCTGCGGGAATCCGGCCGTGTTGTCCGGATCGTTGGGGCCGAAGAAGCCGATGACCTCGAACCCGAAATCCCAGAGCGATGCCGCGGACGAGGTCTGGGCAATCACGCTGGTGGGTCGTTCCGGCAGCGTGACGGTGATTCCCCGGTCGTCCGTGAAGCTCCAGGCGCCGTCGGCAGGCGACGCGGCCGGGGAGGCGACGGGCGTCTGGGCGCCGGCCCCGCGCCCGATGGCCTGGGAGAGGGCAACGCCAGCCCCGATCGCGAATCCGGAGGCGACGACGCGTCGCCGGGAAAGGTGTTCGTTCATGCGTGTGGTGCCTCCCAATGAAATAACAGCAAATCAGTCGGAATTATCGTAGGCGGTCGCGGAGCGGGGCGTCAATGCGAGCGCGCGCAATTGACACGACCGCCGCACCCGCTATCGTGCGCACGACAGGAGCGGGAGACATATGACGTCGCCCGCAGCGGGGCGGTCGCGCTCCACGAAGGGAAGAACCCATGACACGAACCATGATTCAGGTCGGAACCGGCGGGATGGGCAATGTCTGGTGCCGGCAGATCCTGCCACCGGAGGTCGCGAACGGCACCGTCGAAGTCGTCGCCGCCGTCGACGTGCAGGAGGCGGCGCTGGTCAACGCGCAGGAGGGACTGGGGCTGCGTCCGGAGCAGTGCTACTCGGACATCGAGCGGGCGTTCTCCGAGCATCCGGCGGATTTCTGCACGGTGGTGGTGCCACCGAGGTTCCACGAATCGGTGGTCGATGCGGCGTTGCGGCATGGCATGGACATCCTGAGCGAGAAGCCGATCGCCGACACGCTCGACGGCTCGTGCCGGATCGCGGCGAGGGTGGCGCGGGCCGGGGCGAAGATGGGCGTGACGATGAGCCATCGCTTCGACCAGGACAAGGAGACGTTGCGCCAGGAACTTCGCAGCGCGCGGACGGGCGAGCTGGACTACCTCGTCGGGCGGTTCGTGGACGATTGCCGCGCCTACGGGGCGTGGGGCGCGTTCCGCCACGACATCATCGACCCCCTGATGATCGAGGGGGCCGTGCATCACCTGGACATCCTCGCCGATCTCGCGGGGGCGAAGTGCGACACCCTCTATGCGCAGACGTGGAATCCGCGCTGGGGCGAGTTTGCCGGTGATTCGCAGGGCCTGGTCCTGATGCACTTCGAGAACGGCACCCGCGCCACCTACGAGGGCGCGACGACGAGCGCCGTGCAGCTCAACGGCTGGTCGGAGGAGTACGTGCGGGCCGAATGCGAGCACGCGACGCTGGTGATGGATCACCGGCGGGTGGAGCGGCTGGCGCCGATGCCCGGCCAGAAGCGGACGAAGGTGCGTGAGGGGGCGGGTGAGGTGATTCCGAACCAGGAGCGGGATGGCTGGGCGCACCGCTGGCTGGTGCAGCAGTTCGTGGCGTGGCTGGACGGCGGACCGGCGATGGCGACGAATGTGGAGGACAACCTGCAATCGGTGGCGCTCATATTCGCGGCGATCGAGAGCAGCCGCACCGGGCAACCGATCGCGGTGCAGGCGTTCCTGGCGGCGGCCAGGGAGCGGGCGGCAGCGCAGATCTGAGGCGGGAGCGTTTCCGGGAAGCGCGATGGGGACAGAGGACGTGATGGCGGTTGTGGCAGGGGCAGGGGTGGTGGTGTCGGGATTCATCGAGACGGTCTGGAATGGGGGTAGCCTCGACCAGGTCGAACGCTACATCGCCCCCGAGTACGCCGTCGAAGGCGTGGTCGTGGGGCCGGACTGGGTGCGGACCAACGTCGGAACCTTCCGGGCCGCGTTCTCCGATCTCCTCATCACCATCGAGCAGGCGGTCGCGACCGAGGCGCAGGTCGCGCTGCTGGTCCGCATCGATGCGGTGCATACCGGGCCGTGGAAGGGCTTCGCCGCCACCGGACGCGCCGTCTCCTATCGGGAGGCGGGCTTCTGGACGGTCGACCCGGAGCGGAGCCTGATCGTGGCCGGGGAGTTCGTGGCCGATACGTTGATGGCCCGCGTGCAGATGGGGATCGCCTCGCCCGATCTCTGGCGCGGCCCGCGCCCCGACTGACGACCCGTTGGGGGGAAGGGGTTTGCGCCCGGCAATACCCCGCTCGCCACCCATGCGAAAAACCAGGCCGCCCGGCGCGGTGATTACCTGCGTAG
>JBQCJS010000601.1:0-6466 GCA_051952485.1 Thermomicrobiales bacterium
GGTCGCCGATCGAGGTGCCCAGCGCCGTCACGATGGTGCGGATCTCGTTGTTCTGGAGCATCTTGTCCAGGCGCGACTTCTCGACGTTGAGGATCTTGCCGCGCAACGGCAGGATCGCCTGGAAGCGACGGTCGCGCCCCTGCTTGGCGGAGCCTCCGGCGGAGTCGCCCTCGACGATGTAGAGCTCCGACTTCGCCGGGTCGCGCTCGGAACAGTCCGCGAGCTTGCCCGGGAGGCTGAAGCTGTCCAGGCCACCCTTGCGCTGCACCAGCTCGCGGGCCTTGCGGGCCGCCTCGCGGGCGCGGGCAGCGTTGAGGCATTTCTCGATCACGCGCTTGGCGACCTGCGGGTTCTCCTCGAGGAAGGCGCCCAGGGCGTCGTTGACGACCGACTGAACGGCCCCGGCCATCTCGGCCGATCCCAGCTTCGCCTTCGTCTGGCCCTCGAACTGCGGGTCCTCCAGCTTCACGGAGATGATCGCGGTGAGACCTTCGCGGACATCGTCCCCGGAGAGCGTCTCGTCGCCCTTCATGAAGCCGTTCTTCTTGGCGTAGTCGTTGATGGTGCGGGTGAGCGCCGACCGGAAGCCGGAGAGGTGCGTGCCGCCATCGACCGTGTTGATGTTGTTCACGTAGGTGCGGATGTTCTCGCCGAAGGTGTCGTTGTACTGCAACGCCACCTCGACCTCGCCGGCCGGGGTGTCCCGCTGGACGTAGAACGGCCGGTCGTGGAGCACCTGGCGATTGCGGTTCAGGTGCCGCACGAACGAGAGGATGCCACCTTCGAAGTAGAAGGTCATCTCATCGTCGATCCGCTCGTCGATCACGGTCAGCCGGAGGCCGCGCGTGAGGTAGGCCCATTCGCGGAACCAGGTCACGAGGTGGTCGAAGTCGTAGTCGTAGCCGGCCTTGAAGATCTCGAGATCGGCCAGGAACCGGGTGGTCGTGCCGTGCGTCTCCGCCTCGGTCGTCCCGACGACCTTCACCTTGCCGGTCGGCTTGCCGCGCTTGTACTCCTGGCGGTACACATTCGTGTCCCCGGCCTTCACGACATCGACCTGGCACCACTCCGAGAGGGCGTTGACGACGGACGCGCCCACGCCGTGGAGGCCGCCGGAGACCTTGTAGCCCCCGCCGCCGAACTTCCCGCCTGCATGGAGGGTGGTCATGATCAGTTCCAGTGCGGAGACTTTCGACTTCGCATGGGTATCGACCGGGATGCCGCGTCCATTGTCGGAAACGGTGACGATATTGTCCTTGCCGATCGTGCAGACGATCGTGTCGCAGACCCCGGCCAGCGCCTCGTCGACGGAGTTGTCGACCAGCTCCCGGATGAGGTGATGCAATCCGCGCGCGTCCGTGCTGCCAATGTACATGCCTGGGCGCTTGCGGACGGCCTCCAGTCCTTCGAGGACCTGGATCTGGTCGGCGCCATAGGCATTCGTCGTGGCGGTGGTCGCGGCTGGCGTGTTGACGGCCATGATGTGCTGTACTCCCTTGTCGTGTCGTGCCGACCGTGGCCTGATGAAGCGGGAACGGCGGCCGGCGGAACCTGCCGGTGGTCGTGATGATGGCCGGGTCGCCTACCGGCGGACCTGGCGCGGCGGGACCGCCCGATGGGGGCGGCGGGCGATGAAGAGCATCGTCGCCGCGACGATGCCTGCCCCGATGAAGGCGTTGACGAGCAGCGAGACCGCGATGCCCGGCGCACTCTCGGTCAGCGGTTGCCAGACGCGGAGCAGGCCGGTCTGGATCACCGCACAGGCGATGGCAAACCGCGCGCATTCGCCGAAGCGGCCGCGCACCATCCGGATACTCGAGCGGATCGCATCGATCGGGCCGAGGCGGTCCAGGAGGGCGATGTCGAGCGCGAAGTAGACGTAGATGGCTCCCATCGTGCCGATGCCGAACAGGCCGAATGCGATGAGGAAGACGAGGCCCGCGCCGAAAACCAGCATCAGGCCGGCGAGGACGACCAGGGGCACGATCAACGCGACCACCACGAGCACGCCCAATCCGAGCAGGCCAACCAGCCGCACCCAGGCCATCGGCGCCTCGTGGAACCCGGTTTCCCGGGCCGGCTCCCCGAACGCGAACCGGACCTGCCGGGCGATCGGGACCCGGAAGGCGATCACCAGGAGGCTCGCCAGCACGAGAAGGACCATCGCCAGCGTGACGACGGACACCCAGTGCGGCGGAAACCAGGTGTCGAACAGCCCGCTGCCCCAGTCGCGGTACATCCGCTCGCGGTCGATCCCGGCCGTCAGCTGCGGGAAGAGGGCGCTCAGGACCCAGTTGAAGGCGTTGTCCCGTGGGAGGCCCGAGAAGACCGACGGCACGAAGATGCCGGCCAGGTCGTTCAGGCGGACGTGCTCGCCGATCGCCAGCATCTGCCTGGATGCCTCATCGCCATTCGATCCGCCATCCTCGCGGAGGAGCCGGGCGAACGGCGTGGTGAACGGCTGGATCGAGATCTGGATGCCAAGCCAGAGGATGAGATCGACCAGTACCGGGAGGACCATCAGCCATGGACGGGCGAGGACCAGCGAGAACCCATCGGCGAGCGTGGCGAGCGCCCCGGTCGGCTCCGATGGGATTGACCGGGACGTCCGGTGCAGGATGGGAGGGGTTCGATCGTTCACGCGAGCCCTAGCGCTTCCAGGCCCTCCTCATCGAGACCGAGGTGGTGCCCCAGCTCGTGGAGAATGGTGATCCTGATTTCCTCTTCCAGGTTGGCCTGGTTCGTGAAGGCACGTCCGAGCGGACCCATGAAGATCGTGATGCGGTCGGGTAATACCATCGAGTACCCCGAACCGCGATCTGTCATCGGAACGCCCTGATAGAGACCGAAGAGATCGTCGTACGACGACCCGTCGGCCGCGCGCAATTGCTCGCTCGATGGCTCGTCGGCCACCACGATCGCGACGTTGTCCAGCAGGTCCTGCACATGGTCCGGCAGGGTGTCGACGACGCGCTGGACGGTGGTCTGGAATCGCCGGTGGCGCGCTCTCCGCGCCGTGTGAAGTGCGTCACGAGCCATGTGTCATTCTACCATTTTCGGACGTGTTTTTCCACATCGGTACGTCGAAGAAACCCGCGTACGTACAGGGGTTCTCGGGTGTCGACGCGGCTGGATGCACGGCGGGGCGCTCACCCCTGTTCCATCACCGCCTGGAGCATCGCCTGGCCGATGTTGACCGACGTCCCGAGCGCGTCGCTCCCTTCCTCCAGCACGACCGCGATCGCGTAGCGGGGGTCGGGCGCGCCGATGTAGCCGATGAACCACGAGTGGATGGACCCGTCGCCCGTCTCGGCGGTGCCGGTCTTGCCTCCCACGGTGTAGCCGGGGGTGATCGCCGCCTGCACGGCGCCGTTCTGGACCGCGTTCACCATCATTGCGGCCACCTGCTTCGCGGTGGTATCGCCGACGGGTTTTCGCCAGGCTCCTGGCGCGTTCGTCCGGATCGTCTTGTTGCCGGAGTCCGTCACCCGCGATACCAGGTACGGGGTCGGCATGGTGCCGCCGGTGGCGAAGGTCGCGGCCACCAGCGCCATCTGGAGCGGGGTGGTCAGGATCTGCCCCTGGCCGAAGGCGGTGTCGGCCAGCGCGTTCTGGCTGTCGAGAAACCCGCGTGACGAGGCGATCTGGCTCTGCGCGACCGGCAGGTCGAACGGGGGACTGGTCTGGAAGCCGAAGCGCGTGCCGTAATCCCAGAGCCGGTCCGCGCCGAGCTGGAGGCCGACCTGCGCGAAGACGACATTCAGCGACCAGCCGAGTCCTTCCTCCAGCGTCCATTCGGACCGCGAGGGATCGGGACGGTTGTTCTCGATGAGGGTTCGCCCGTCGATCGTCAGTTCGCCGTTGTCCTGGTACACGGTGTCCGGGGTCGCCGTGCCGGTGTCGATCGCGGCGGCGGCGGTGATGGTCTTGAAGGTGGAACCGGGTGTGTAGAGCCCAAGGTTGGCGCGGAGGACGAAAGGCGCCGCCGCATCGGCGGAGAGTTGCTCCCAGTATGCCTTCACCTCCGTGCTCTCGTCCGTGGTGGTCGAGAAGAGGCGGTTCGGGTCGAAGTGCGGCTCGCTCGCGAGGGTCAGGACCGCTCCCGAGGCGGCGTCCATCAGGACGACCGCGCCCTTGCGGCCGCCCAGCAGGTCCGTCGCCTGCTGCTGCAACGACGTGTCGAGCGTGAGGTGCAGGTCGAAGCCGTCCTCGGAACGGTCCAGCAGCTCATTGATGGCGCGATCGATGGCATTGCGTCCCGCCGACCCGCTGAGTTCGTCGTTCCAGGTCGCTTCGATGCCGCTCGCGCCGTACATCAGCGGCGAGTAGAACCCGGCGACATAGGCGGTGACGGGGTTCGGGTAGGTGCGGAGGAAGACGCCATCGCGTTCGGTCGTGTCGGCGATCACCTCGCCCGTGCGGTCGAAGATGCGACCTCGCCGCGTATCCAGCCCGGTGTTGACCGTGCGGGGGTTGGCGTACGGTTCTCCATCGGGGGCGATCCCGGTCTTGGTATAGATCGCCTGGCGCTGGACGGCCTGCACGCGCACCAGCTGAGCGGTGATCACGGCGAAGACGGTGGTGAACGCCAGCGCCGTGCGGATCGTCGTGCGGTTGAAGGTCGGCATGTCCTCGGGCAGCGGGATGTAGGTGGCGAGCAGCAGCAGGAGCCACGCGAGGCCAAGGAGGGCCAGCCACCGTGCGTCGGAGGTGCGATCGCTGGCGAAGAGTCCCCAGCCGATGAGGGCGAGCGCGGCGATGGCGGCCAGCGCGCGAAGGATTCGGGGCATCTCGGGACGGGCTCCTTTCGCTCAGATTCGCCGGGGCAGGCTGGAGATATGCAGCAGCAAGCCGACGATGGCGAAGTTGACGAGCAGGGAGCTGCCTCCGTAGGAGATGAACGGCAGGGTGATCCCGGTGAGCGGAATGAGGCGGATGACCCCGCCGATGATGATGATCGTCTGGATCGCGAGGATCGACGAGAGCCCGAAGGCGAGGAGTTGCGCGAAGCCGTCCCGCACGCGGAGGGCGATCATGTAGCCGCGCATGACCAGGATGAAGTAGAGGGCGATGATCGTCAGCGTCCCGAGCAGGCCGAGTTCCTCGCCGATCGCCGAGAAGATGAAGTCGGAATGAACTTCCGGGATCAGTGTTGGCTGGCCGCGCCCGAAACCGGTGCCGAGAATGCTGCCGCTGGCGAGGGCATATTCGGAGTGAATCTGCTGATAGCCGACACCGTAGGGATCGACCCAGGGATCGATCCAGTTCTGGACGCGGATGCCGATGCGGGAGAAGGTTTGCCACGCCAGCCAGCAGGCGACGCCGAACGTGAGGAGCCCGATCGCGACGTAGATGGGGCGCCCGCTCGCCGCGTAGAGCATGGCGAGGAAGATCCCGAAGAAGAGCAGCGCCGAGCCGAGGTCGTTCAGGGCCACGAGGGTGAGCAGGGAGCCGGCCCACATCACGCCCATCGGCAGGAGGTAGGGGATGGGCGGCAACGAGAAGGGACCGACCTGCCAGCTGGAGCCGATCAGGTCGCGCTTCTGGTCGAGGTAGCCGGCCATGAAGATGACGAGCGCCACCTTCACGATCTCGGAAGGCTGGATCTGGATCGGCCCGACCTGAATCCAGAGTTTCGCCCCGTACACCTCCGTGCCGACGACGAACGTCGCGGCCTGGAGCAGCAGGCTGATCAGCAGCCAGGTGTACTTGTAGCGGCTCAACCAATCGATCAAGTTGAGTGGCCCCGCCAGCATCACGATCCCGGTCAGGATCGCCGACCCGGCGGCGAGGAAGACGAGTTGTTTCTGGGCTAGGCCGAGGTCGGAGAGGTCCGGATTCAGCCGCTGCATCATCAGCAGACCGATCACGGCAAGGGTGGCGGTCACCGGCAGCAGCACCTGATCGCCCCGGAAGCCCCGGATGCTGAAGGCGAGGCTCATCCCGACGACGACCCCGGCGAACGCGAGACTCACCCAGATGTCCCGCCACGACCAGTCGAGCTGCGTGCGGGGCACGACGACGATGGTGATGAGTCCGACGACGGCAAGCAGGGCGGGGTAGAGCAGCAGGGCGAGTTCGGTGCCGCGAAAGGTGGGGCGGTAGCGGATGCGCATGATCTAGTGCTGGTGGGGTTCGGCGAGCATAGGGGTGCCGAAGAAGGACAGCCGCTCCCTCGCGGCGTCGGAGAGGTGCTCGTCCGCCGTGATGACGGCTCCGGCGAGCGCGTCCGCGCACCCGGCGTCGCAGGCAGGAAGCCCTGCCGCCGCGATGCGGCGCACGATCTCCCGCCCGGCCGCGACGTTGTCGGCCATCACCCGCCGTACGACCTCCACGGTCACATCGTCTTCGGATTCGTGCCAGACATCATAGTCTGTGACCATCGCGACCGTGGCGTAGCAGAGCCCGGCTTCCCGGGCGAGCCGGACCTCCGGCATGGCGGTCATGCCGATGATCTGGGCGTTCC
>JBQCJS010000602.1:0-2720 GCA_051952485.1 Thermomicrobiales bacterium
CATCCCATTCCGGGATGCCCGCCGTTCGTTGTGCGTCCACCGGCCCGGCAGCGCGCCGGGGCGGGCCGCTACGACTCGAACTGCTCGGCCCGCAGCGCCGGACGCTCGAACGTGCTCTCCACCTCGACCCGCTGGCCGGAGGCGGCGGAGTCCAGGAAGGCGTGCATGGTATCGAGGACGTGATACGCCATCTCGCCGCTGGCGCGCGGGGTGTAGCCCTCCGCGATCGCCCGCGCGAAATCGGAGATGCCGAGGCCGCGCGAATCCTTCGTGAAGTCGAAGGTCACCGGCACATCCTCCCACTCCCGCTCGCCGCCCCGCAGCAGCTGGACCGGCCCGCCGAAGGTGTTCGGGTCCGGCAGGCGCAGCGTGCCCTCCGTCCCGTAGATCGTCAGCCAGGCGTTCTGCGTCTCGTACACATCGAAGGAGGCGGTCATCGTGCCGATCACGCCGCTCTCGAAGGCGATCGCGCCGGAGATGTAGGTGGGCGTGTTCACCGGCACCGTCGAGCCCGCCTTCGGGCCGGTGCCGACCGTGCGCTCCGGGAAGCTGATGCTCGCCTGCGCCGCGACGGACGCGAACGGCCCCAGGATCGCCGCCAGCGCGGTGATGTAGTAGACCCCCACATCGAACAGCGGGCCAGCGCCCGGCTGGAAGAAGAAGAACGGGTTCGGGTGCCAGGCCTCCATGCCGTGGTTCAGCATGTGGGCATCGACGCCGATCGGCGTGCCGATCAGGCCATCGTCGATCGCCTTGCGCGCCGTCTGCAGGCCACCGCCGAGGAAGGTATCCGGCGCGGCGCCGACGAGCACCCCCTTCGCCTTCGCATCGTCCAGGAGCTGCTTGCCATCGACCCGCTCGGTCGCCAGCGGCTTCTCGTTGTAGGCGTGCTTGCCAAGGGCGATCGCCTTGCCGGCGATCTCCGCGTGGGCGGCCGGGATGGTGAGGTTGAGGACGATCTCGACTTCCGGGTGGGCCAGCAGCTCATCCACCGTGAGGGCGAGGACACCGAACTCCTCGGCGCGGGCCTGCGCGGCCTCCGGGATGATGTCCGCGACCCCGATCACGCGCGTGTTCCTGAACACGGTGTTGAGGTTCTGGAGGTAGATCTTGGAGATGACCCCCGCCCCGACGATCCCGATCCCGGTCTTCTTCTGCTCCGTCATCGATCCCGACTCCCCTGTTGGCGCGGCCCGCCATCCGCCTGGGTGGCAGACGATACGCCCCGGCGCCCATTGCGCTCCACCGTTCTCCGGAGAGACCGTGGGATCGCTCCCACAGCATTCGTGTGACGCCATGATGCACTGGCGTCCCCGGACCTGACAAGCGTCCTGCCCCTCACGGCGGCGATCCGGTCGCCCCGGTGCAGCCGGACCGGCTCTGGCCGGGACGGGGCGATGGGTGTACCGTGTGCGTCGTTCGGACGGGCACGGCGACGGCAGGACGGATCGTCCCGGCCGGTCCACGTCCACGCAGGCACATGGCTGTGGTCTTGGCTGTGGCTGTGGCTGTGGTCGCAGGATGCAGAGAGTACGGCAGAACGCCGGAACGGAGTCTTTCCAATGAGTGTGGTGAAGCTGATTCATGTCGGGGTTGGCGGCTGGGGCGGCGACTGGGAGAAGAACGCGATCCCGCCGGTGACGGAGATCGAGCGGACGGCGATCGTGGACGGGCACGAGCCCACCTTGCGGAAGGCGCAGAAGGCGCTGGACCTGCCGGACGCGATGTGCTTCCTCACCCTGGAGGAGGCGATGGCGGCCGTGGAATCCGATGCGGTGCTGGTGACGGCGCCAGCGGGAGCGCATGTGCCACTCTCCATCCAGGCGATGGAGGCAGGCAAGCACGTCCTGGTCGAGAAGCCCTTCTCCGAAAGCGCCGTCGAGGCGAAGCAGGCGGTCGAGAAGGCGGAGGAGCTGGGCAAGATCATCCAGGTCAGCCAGAACTACCGCTTCTACCCGGCCCCTCGTGCCGCCCAGAAGCTCCTGGCGGACGGGGAGATCGGCGAGCCCTCGGTGATCGAGATCGATTTCCGGAAGTGGGCGAACGACGCGGCGAAGGAGGGGCATCGCCACTACGGGATCGCGCATCCGCTGATCTTCGACATGGCGATCCACCACTTCGACCTGATCCGCAAGATCACGGGGCAGGAGGCGAAGACGGTCTACGCCCGTCCCCTGGCGCCGAGCTGGAGCAAGTTCGAGCAGGAGGGCGCGGCGGCGATCGTGATCGAACTGGCGAGCGGCCTGGTGGTGAGCTACCGGGGCAGCTGGATCAGCTCGGGCGAACCGACGACCTGGGCGGGCGACTGGGCGATTGTCGGGGAGACGGGCGAGATCCGCTTCTCCTCGCGCGTCGGCGGTGCGGTTGGCGCGGAGGGCGACCGGCTCACCCTGCGCAAGCGCGGCGAGGCGGCGAAGCCGGTCGAGCTGGAGACGATGCCGCTTTGGGGCCGCTCGGCGGGGTTGCAGGCGTTCGCGAACGCGATCAACGGTGGCCCGATGGCGGAGACGTGGGGCCCGAACAACCTGGGCAGCGTGGCATTGATGGAGGCGGCGGCGAAGTCGTCGCTCTCCGGCCAGGTGGAACCGGTGGTCCTGCCGTAGGCCAATCGAGCAACGATCAATGCCTTGGAAACGACGCGTCTGGAGGTAGCCAATGGCCCCAGGCGCGTCGTCGCTTCGTAGCAGGATCGCGACTCCGGGTAAATACTCGACGTGCAC
>JBQCJS010000603.1:0-2669 GCA_051952485.1 Thermomicrobiales bacterium
TCTGCTCGCGGGGGGTCGGCAGGTTGCCGGTGCCCTGGGCAGCGAACTCGGTGCGCTCGCCGCCGGAGAGCGGGCCGGCCGCCGCCAGTTGACCGCCAGCGAGCGCGAGGCCGACGCCGGAGGCAGCCGCGCCACCGACCAATGCACGACGATTGGTACGACCGATGCCGTTCATGGATGCTCCTTTGAACCTGTCGAGTGCCGCCACCGATGCGCGATTGCCCGAGTGCCAGGACGCGGCAGAACCGACATCGCCCAGGCGACGCCCGGAATTGGGTCACGTCAGGAACACACGGAATGTCGAATCACGTGAGCCAGTTGTAGCACGCCGCCCCCCAACATGCAATCGATTTCACCGGAAGCGATGAGACCTCCCCGCAGCGTGCGCGTCCGCCGTGCCTCCCGCGATTGCCCGGACGCCGGATCGCGCCTCGTTGCGGCGCTTCTCGGGCTCGCCCGGGATCGGCTGGGCCCCGTTGAGCACGCACCTCCGGACCCGAACCGAGGATCGTCGTGCGCCAGGGGATCATGGGGCGTCATCCCGACCGCAAGGTTGGAATGCGACCCACGCGACAGCCCCGGAGCGGTGACGCTCCGGGGCTGTCGCACCTCATCGGCCGGGCCGGGAGGGAGATCAGCTGTTCGCAGGCTGCAGGCTGCCGATCGCGAAGAGGAAGTGTTGCCACCAGCTCGCCGGGATCGTGTAGGGGTTGTCCGGCGTCGGCCAGCCGGTCCAGGTCGCGGTGCTGTACATCATCGGATAGATCGTCTGGATGATCGGCATCGCGGGCAGTTGCTGCATGTAGAGGTCCAGCCCCTCGTCGAAGGTCGGGCGGTTCGCCGCGTCCTCCGGGTTGGCCGCATCCAGCTTGTCGACGATGGCATCGAAGTCGGCGTTCTTGAAGCGGGTGTTCCCCGGATCGCCACCCCGGTTCGCGCGCTCCCCGATCGGGAAGTAGTTGCGGGAGTGGAAGCCCGCGTAGAGCTGGTTCGGATCGAACTGCATCCCGCACAGCCAGTGGCAGGTGAGATCGTAGTCGCCGGTGGTGAAGGCGTCCCCGAAGGCCGAACCCGGCAGGCTGCGCAGGTCCACCTGGATACCGACGCTCTCGATGGACCGCGCGAAGGTGTCCGCGATCTGGTACTCCAGCAGGTTGGTCGCCACCGGGGTGATCATCCGCAGGCTGAGCGGCTTGCCGTTCAGCGAGCGGTTGTCGCCGTCCTTCGTCGCGCCGATCCCGTCCAGCAGCGATTCGGCCTTCCCGGTGTCGTAGGTAATATCGAACTTGTCCATCACGGATGGCGTGGCCCACGCCTTCCACGAATCGTAGTCCGCCCATGGGAAGGTCGCGCCGTAGGACTCCGGAAGCCAGATCGTCTTGCCGATCTGCTCCCGATCGAGGAGGTGCGACATCGCCCACCGCCCCTCCGGCGTCGAGAAGAGGCCGGTGGGCGACTCGCAGTTGAAGTAGACGCCGCGCGGGCACGGATCGGGGAAGTTGAAGCGCGTCGTCGTGTCGACCTGCGCCTCCACCACCTGCTGGTTCAGGTAATCGAACCCGGCGCCCTGGTGGGCAACGTCGAGATTGCCGGCCAGGAACTCCTGCACCGCCGCATCGACCGCCGATGCCTGCCGGTAGAGGACGTAGGTGGGCTTGGGATCGAGCTTCGCGGTGTTCCAGTAGTCCGGATTGCGCTCCCACAGGTAGTGGAGCTTGGACGACGAGGCTTCCTTCAACGTGTAGGGACCGGTATAGATCGGCGGGTTGAAGGTGAACGTCGATGGATCCTCGTTCTCCCAGACATGCTTCGGCACCACACGCGCCCCTTCCGACCCGATGCCGGCGATGAAGCGGTAGTGGAAGCGGGGATTCGGCTGCGCGAGGGTGAAGACCACCGTCTTCGCATCGGCGGCCTGCACGCCTGACACGAACTCCTGGACATCGGCGGCGCCATTCAGGTTGCCGTTGTTCAGCAGGAGTTCGAAGGAGAAGACGACATCATCGGCGGAGTATGGCTTGCCGTCGCTCCAGGCCGCGTTCGGGTCGAGCTTGAGGGTGAACTCGGTGAAGTCCGCGTTGTAGCTGTACTCCGTCGCCAGCCAGGGCCGGACCTCGCCGGTGAGGAAGTTGGCATAGAAGTGCGCCTCGCGACACGTCTGGGCGAGGCCATACGCGCCACTCTCACCGTTCGCGATGTAGGGGTTGAACGAATCCCAGATGTTGTTGATCGCTTCCTCCACTACCACGGTCTGCTCGCGCGGGGTGGGAAGGTTGCCGCTGTCCTGGTAGCGCAGGTAGGCCGGCGCCGCGAATCGGGACGACCGGGCGAGAGCGCCCTGCCCCGTTCCCAGCACGAGCGCCCCGGCGCCAGCGCCAGCGAGCACCGTGCGCCGGTCGATCTTCGCGTTCATCCGAAAGCCGCGTCGCGTTCCAGTTCCACTCATCGGATTCCCCTCCGGGTGCGAGAGGCGCGACTACCACACCATGTGGCAGCCGGCCCCAACTCAAACGTGCGTGTGCACAGGCTTTGATCGCACGATCGATACCGGCGGCGAGGGAAACCAGCCCGAACGAGGTCCCGGGCGCCCAAAAAAGCGGGCCGGAAAAAAATGGAAAAAAGGAAATAAAGCGGGGTTTGTAAAGAGCCCCGCAACGTATGAAACCAAA
>JBQCJS010000604.1:0-3094 GCA_051952485.1 Thermomicrobiales bacterium
CCACGAAGAGCTGCCACACCGCGCGGTCGGTGGTGTCGATGGAGGGGTGGTAGCCGAACGGATTCGTGGAGATGCCGCCATCCATGCCATCCGGCAGCAGGTCGGCGAGGGTCTGGATCAGGCGCAGGGTGTAGGCGACCCGCTCGTCGTCGCGCCAGTCGGGGGCGTGGACCTCGGCCTTCACGGCCTGGCCGTGGAAGGGGCCGTACGGGAAGCCGTTCATGGTGAAGACGTAGAGGCCATGCGCGTCCAGGTACTCGCGGAAGCGGGCGAGTTCGTCGCCGCGCAGGATCTCGCTGCTCGCCTCCCCGGCGAGGCGGAGGCCGACGCCGAACGGCCGGTCCGGGGCGAAGCGCTGCTTGTGCTTCAGGACGTGCCGCTCGATGTTGGCCTGGACCTCGGGCCAGGTGATGCCGGGGTAGACGTTCAGGCAGTACGTGAGGTGGACGGGCTCGGTCTCGCGGCCTGCGATGGAGACGCGCACGGATGGGCTCCTTGGGAACGGGTGATGGGCGCGGCGGGCGCGCGTGACGACGGTGTCGTGGCGGCCCTCGTGGCCGGCGGACGCGGTGTTCGGGCGAGCAGGGCTGCCAGCTCGGTGACTCGCCGATGATGGGTTATGCCCCATATCTTCCCGAGCGGACCATCTCGCCTGACCTGGCGTCCGCAGCATTGGCGGCGAACCAGTAGTTCGAGGGTTCGCCCTACGACGTGGAGGTAGTTCGACCGAAACGGCCCGACTGCCGGGTGATTCGGTCGTTCGTAGGGCAAACCCTTGTGGTTTGCCGCTCTTCCTGCACATGCCAACGAAAGCAGGATGATCCACTGAATGGGCTGGGCGCTGAATGGGCGAGCTCGCACTGCGCTTGGCGTTCCGCTGACAACGTTCCCTGGCGTGCGAGGGACGCGCATCACCCCGGAACGCGCCCGCCACGCGCGTTCCGGGGCTTCCCGTTAGTCGGCGGCGAGGGCGGCAGGCTTCGCGAGGTGGCCGAGGCGGAACTTCGGCGACTGCCCGAGGAAGGTCGCCGGGTTCTGCAGGACGATCTTGCGGATCTCCTCCTCGTCGTGGCCGCGACGGCGCATCTCCAGCACGAAATGCGGGATCGCCACCGGCTCGCTCGGCCCCCAGTCGCAGGCGGAGGCGACGCAGATCCGCTCCGTGCCGTAGCGCTCGAACATGTCCACGGCGCGGCCCGGTGTCGTCTTCGTGACCGGGTAGAGCGTGACGCCCGTCCAGAAGCCGGCGTCGAGGATGATCGGCATCGTGTGCTCCTCGGCGTGGTCCACCATCACGCGGGAGGGGTCGATGCGGCCATCGGCGGCGAGCGTCTCCACGATCACCCTGGTGCCCTTGTACTTGTCTTCCAGGTGGGGCGTGTGGATGTGGATCAGCTGGTTGTGCTCCAGCGCGAGCTCGACATGATCCTTGAAGGTCGCCAGCTCGTTGCGGGTGACGCGGTTCAGGCCGATCTCGCCGATCCCGAGCACGTTCGGGCGGTCGAGGAACTCGGGGATGATCTGGAGGACCTGCTTCGTCAGCTCGCGGTCCTCGCCTTCCTTCGGGTTGAGGCAGAGCCAGGCGTAGTGCTGGATGCCGTACTCGGCGGCGCGCTTCGGCTCGAAGTCGGTGATGTGGTCGAAGTAGTCGGCGAAGACATCGGCGGACCGGCGATCGTAGCCGGCCCAGAAGGCAGGCTCGGTGACGGCCCGGCAGCCGGTGAGCGCCATCTTCTGGTAGTCGTCGGTGGTGCGGGAGATCATGTGGGCGTGGAGGTCGATGTATTCCATGATGGGGCCCTCGTTAGCGGATCGACGCGCCGTAGGCGGCCTTGCGGTCCAGCTCGTCCAGGAGATCGGTGTTCTGGTCGCTGAAGGTGAGCAGGACGCGCTCGATGCGGCCAGGAACGGAGGAATTGAGTTCTTCCATCGCGCGCCGCATGGCGACGATCCGGAAGTCGTCGGCGCCGTCGGTGCTCACGGAGCGGTCGAGGCGATCGAGAAACGCGGCGATATCGAGGATCTTGGTGCGGGCCTCCATGAAGGAGGAATCAATCAGCTCTTGCTGCGAGAGCGGGCAGCTCTTCGTGTCGTTCGCGGGCATCGATGGACTCCTTGGGTGAGGTGATGACTGACTGGCCGACCGGTGGGCAGGTGGTGGTAGTGGTAGTAGTGGCTTCCGGGCTGCCAACGCGGCTGCCGAGCAACGCGATGGAGCGCAGGATGGTCGCTTCGTCCATCTCGTGCACCTCGACACCGTCGCCAATGTCGCGGAGCAGCATGATGGTCAACTGGCCGCCGAGGTGCTCCCGGAACTCGTCCAGCCCCGCGAGGACAGCCGGTTTTCCGGTCGCCTCGTCCAGCATCCCGACATACTCGGGGGCGAAGGTTGGCAGGCCGAGGGCATCGAAGACATCGAGGATGCGGTTCCAGGCGGCCTCGTCCAGCATCCCGGCGAGATAGGCGTAGGTGCTGTCGAGCGAGATGCCGATGGAGACGGCCTCGCCGTGCCTCCAGGTGTAGTTCGACAGTTGTTCCAGCTTGTGCGCCGACCAGTGCCCGAAATCGAGCGGGCGCGATGACCCGAACTCGAACGGATCGCCGGCGGTGGCGATGTGCTGGAGGTGCAGCTCGGCGGAACGGTAGATGACGCGGCGCATGGTGTCGCGGTCGCGGGCGACGATGGCGGCGGCATTGGCTTCGATGAAGGCGAAGAAGGCCGCGTCCTTCAGGAGCGAGACCTTCACGGCCTCGGAGACGCCGCCGATCCACTCCCGCTGGGGGAGGCGGTCGAGCAGCGCCATGTCGTTGATGACGGCGTAGGGCGGCGCGAAGGTGCCGAGGAAGTTCTTCTTTCCGAAGGCATTCACGCTGTTCTTGACGCCGACCCCGGAATCGTCCTGCGAGAGGACGGTGGTCGGGACACGGATGAGGCGAACCCCGCGATGGGCGGTTGCCGCGGCGTACCCGGCCATGTCCAGCAGCGCACCGCCGCCGATGGCGATCACGTACGACTGGCGGTCGATGCCGTGGCGTTCGATCGCGGCCTGGATGCGATCGACCTCGGCGAGGGTGTTCTTGACCGCCTCGCCGC
>JBQCJS010000605.1:0-8566 GCA_051952485.1 Thermomicrobiales bacterium
TCGCGGAGTTCGTCAATGTCGCGCCGGACGATCTGGTGTATGTCACCAACGCCACGGTCGGCGTGAACATCGTGGCTCGATCGATGCCGCTCGCGCCCGGCGACGAGATCCTCGGCACCAGTCTCGAATACGGCGCCTGCGACCTCACCTGGCAGCACCTGTGCGGGAAGGCTGGGGCCTCCTACATCCGCCAGGATATCCCCGTGCCCTTCACGACGCAGGACGCGATCGTGGAGGCGCTGTGGCAGGGCGTGACGCCACGGACGAAGGCCATCTTCATCAGCCACATCACCTCCGGCACCGCCGTCATCCTGCCAGTGAAGGCCATCTGCGCCCGCGCCCGGGCGGAGGGAATCCTGACGATCATCGACGGCGCCCACGCGCCCGGACAGGTGCCGCTCGATCTCACCGCGATGGGTGTGGACATCTATACCGGCAACTGCCACAAGTGGCTGCAGGCCCCGAAGGGAGCCGCGTTCCTCTACGTCCGGCCGGAGCATCAGGCGTGGATCGAATCGGAACCCATCAGCTGGGGCTGGGCACGCGAGGACCACACCTTCGTCACGCGGAACCAGGGACAGGCCACCCGCGACGTTTCCGCCTATCTCTCGGTTCCGGCGGCGATCGACTTCCAGCAGGAGCACAACTGGCCCGCCGTTCGCGCCCGCAGCCACGCCATGCTCGCGACCTTCCGGGACCGGCTCCACGCCCGCCTCGGCACCACCCCGCTTTACCCGTCGACCCCGGAGTGGTTCAGCCAGATGGCGCTCATCACCGTGCCGTCCACGATCGATCACCAGACGCTGCACACCCGCCTCTACGAGGAGTTCGGGATCGAGATCCCGGTCACGGGCTACCGCGACACGATGGCCGTGCGCGTCTCCGTGCAGGGCTACGTGGGCCAGCGCGATCTGGACACGCTGGAAGCGGCCCTGATCTCCATCTTCGGCGAGGCAGGTCCCGCCGCGTAGGAGATCGTCCGGGCGGACCTGTCCTGCGCCCGATTGGTCGGGCTGACACGACGTCCTCGACGCGACGGGCCACACATGGCCGAATTGGCGGACGATTCGGTTGAACCACCGGGTCGCCGCTCACCGTGCGAACGCCACAGCAGGCGGGACGTTCCACGAAGCCTCAACCCGGCAGGCCCAAGACGCAACTGGGACCGCTCCGCTGTCTACCAATGTTCCGCATGGTCAATCCTTGTCCGTAGCATTGCCTTTCCGGTGGTGTCACAATGAGCCGAGCGCGGGCGGAACCGTGAACGGAGGAATCGGTGGCGTGTCATCACGGCCCGGCTCCTGCGAACGAGGATTCCGATGCCGGACCTGAACCGGTATCGACGCCCGATACATCATGGGAGGAAGAGTCGATGACGAAGCGGTTCCTTGTCCTGGCCGGAGTTCTCCTGAGCCTCATGCTGGCCTCCACCCCGCTGGTGGCGGCCCAGACCGAACCGGATGTCGCGACAATCGGCAAGGCCGTGTCCGCCATCGATCCGGCTGACCTGATTGCATCCCTGGAAACGCCGATCCCCGCGCGTGACCTCCCGGACGGGTTCACGAAGGCCGAGTACGTCGACATCAGCACCGCCAAGGGTGCGGCGTCGGAAGACTGCATGTACGACGCCAGTTCGGTGCAGGTCGAGGGCGCGGCCGGCTACATCGTGACGGTCGATCCGGAGGTCGTCCCCTACACCTATACCTGTGCCTCGATCAATTACCTCGCCTTCGACAAGAGCGACATCGGCGACGATCCGCTGGGCGACTTCAAGAAGGGCGTGGAGTCTGGCCTGGAGCAGTCCGCCAGTGAGGCCACGCCTGCGGGTTCCACCAGCACCAGCGAGGTCACCGATATCACCGTCGCCGGTGAGGACGCCATCCTCATCACCTACACGCTGGAGCAGGACGGCACGCACGTCGTGGTCCAGACCGTCGCCATCCCGGTCGGCAACGTCTTCGTGGTCTCCCTCCTGTCGGTGGGCGATGCGTCGGCAATCGATGCCAAGGATGTCGAGACGCTGGCGAACGACCTGACGGTCGCCGCGATCGACTATCTGGGCACCGTCGCCGAGGGCGCGCAGTAGGCGCGATTCCGGCAGCAGCCTGAACGCGGAAGGGGGAGCGGGTCGAAACCCGCTCCCCCTTCCCGTCTGTTCCGCCATGGGCCGCCGGACGTCAGGCGCGGGCGGCCATCGCCTCCTGCAGCAGTGCCGGCACCTTGGACGGGCTGTCCGCGACACGGACACCAGCATCCTCCAGGGCGGCGATCTTGTCCGCGGCCGTCCCGGCGCCGCCGGAGATGATCGCCCCGGCGTGCCCCATCCGCTTGCCTTCCGGTGCCGTCCGGCCCGCGATGAAGCCGGCCATCGGCTTGGTGACGTGCGCCTTGATGAACGCCGCTGCCGTCTCCTCGTCGTTCCCGCCGATCTCGCCGATCATCACGATCGCCTCGGTCTCCGGGTCCTCCTGGAAGAGCCCGAGCACATCCACGAACGAGGTGCCGATGATCGGGTCGCCGCCGATGCCGACCGCCGTCGACTGACCGAGCCCGGCCTTCGTCAGCGCATCGACCACCTCGTAGGTCAGCGTGCCGGAGCGGGAGACGAGCCCGACCTTGCCCGGCTTGTGGATGAAGCCCGGCATGATGCCGACCTTCGCCTCGCCGGGCGTGATCAGGCCCGGGCAGTTCGGACCGATCAGGCGCGCGCCCTTGTCCTTCACATAGGCGTAGACCGGCACCATGTCGGTGATCGCCATGCCCTCGGTGATGCAGATCACCAGCTCGATGCCGGCATCCACCGCCTCGTAGATGGCATCGGCAGCGAACCGGGCCGGGATGTAGATGATGGAGGTGTTCGCCTGGGTCTCCTTCACGGCGTCCGCCACCGTATTGAAGACCGGCACCCCGGCCACCTCCGCGCCGGCCTTGCCCGGCGTCACGCCGGCCACCACGTTCGTGCCGTATTCCACCATCTGCGTGGCGTGGAACGATCCCTCGCGTCCCGTGATGCCCTGCACCAGGAGACGGGTATTGCGATCGACGAGAATGCTCACGGGATTCTCCCTCATCCTGCGCGGACGAACCGGATCGGTCCGTCCTGCGCGGCATGGCGTCAGGCGGCTGCGGCGACCACGGCAGCGGCGGCTTCGTCCATCGTGTCGACGGCGGTCAGGCCCGAATCCGCGAGGATGGCCTTGCCCTCCTCCGCGTTGGTGCCCGAGAGGCGCACCACGATCGGCACGGTCACGCCCACGCGCTCCATCGCCTCGTGGATCCCCTTGGCTACCACGTCCCCCCGGGTGATGCCCCCGAAGATATTGATCAGGATCGCCTTCACATTGGGATCGGCCGTCACCAGGGAGAACGCCTTCGCCACCTGGTCGGCCGACGCGCCACCGCCGACGTCGAGGAAGTTGGCCGGGTCGCCGCCGTGGAGCTTCACGGCGTCCATCGTCGCCATCGCGAGGCCGGCGCCATTCACGATGCACCCGATATTGCCGTCCAGCTTCACGAAGGAGATCCCGCTGCGGCGCGCGTCCAGCTCGGTCGCGTTCTCCTCGGCCATGTCCCGCATCTCCTCGATGTCGGGATGCCGGGCGAGCGCGTTGTCATCGAAGCTCATCTTGGAGTCGAGCGCCTGGAACTCGCCGTCCTTCGTGAGGATCAGCGGGTTGATCTCCACCAGCGTCGCGTCCTCCTTCACGTAGACCTCGTAGAGGGTCTGCGCGATCTTCGCGAAGGCCGCGACCTTGTCCGGCGCCAGGCCGAGGTCGAAGGCCAGCTGGCGCGCCTGGTAGGCGTGGAACCCCAGGTAGGGGTCGCCCAGCTCCCGAACGATCTTCTCCGGGGCCACGCGGGCGACTTCCTCGATCTCGACGCCGCCTTCGGCGCTCGCCATCACGAGGATCCTGCGGTTCGGGCGATCGAGCACGACGCCGAGATAGAACTCCTTGTCGATCTGCGCGCCCTTGGCGACCAGGACCTTGTTGACCACATGCCCGCGGATGTCCATCCCCAGGATCTGGCGCGCCGCATCGGCCGCCTCCTCCGGGGAATGCGCGAGCTTGATCCCGCCTGCCTTGCCCCGGCCACCGGAATGGACCTGGGCCTTCACCGCCACCGTGCCCCCGAACTCGCCCGCCGCCGCAGCCGCCTCCTCCGGCGTCGTCGCGACCTTGCCCGGGTTCACCGGAACGCCATACCGCGCGAGGATCTCCGCTGCCTGATACTCATGGACATTCATGGGCCGTCATGCTCCTTTGCCGGGCATCCGGCGGATCGGCAACTTCCCTGTTGCCCATTCAGTCTCCGCGGACGCGGCCACGTCCTCTATCCAGACGGGATGCTAGCACAGCATGCGCCATCATCCCGTAAATCGTGCTGCGAGATGCCGGAATTGTGCGAGACGCATGGTGGAGCCGGGGACGAGGCCTTCGATGCGGCCATCCCCGCCGGGACCAGTCCGGGAAACGCGCCGGATTTCCGCGAAACCATCGCCGTTCTGGCCTGTCGCGTGGTACACTCGCGCTACACGGGACGTCTCCATAGGCAGCGCTCGTCGAGCCGCAGGTCGAGGACCTTGGCTCGGGCGGGGATTCGTTTCGCGCTTGCTGTTCGTGTTCGGTTCAATGTAGGTGGCGCGGGCACCCCGCCCGGCCAGAGAGGTTCAGTCTGAATGAGCGAACGAACGCTGACCTGCCGCGACTGCGGCCAGGAGTTCGTCTTTACCACCGGTGAGCAAGAATTCTACGCCCAGCGCGGGTTCTCCGAGCCGCAGCGATGCCCGACCTGCCGCCAGGCCCGCAAGGCCCAGCGCAACCAGGGCGGCGGTGGCGGATACGACAGCTACAGCTCTGGTGGTGGCGGTGGCTACTCCAGCGGTGGTGGCAGCTATGGCGGCGGTGGAAACTACGGCGGCCGCGAGCGCAGCTTCGACAGCGCCCCGCGCCAGCTCTACCCGGCCACCTGCTCCGAGTGCGGGCAGCCGACCGAGGTCCCCTTCAACCCGTCCCCGGGCAAGCCGGTCTATTGCCGCGAGTGCTACCAGGCCAAGCGGCAGAGCACGTCCTACAACCGCTGGTAGGATTCCCTCCAGTCGTTGCGGGCGCAGGAGTGGACGGCGATCCCGTTCCGTCCCGGAAACCCATCCAGCCCTGCCGGAGAACCAGGCGGGGAGGCGATATGCCTCCCCGCCTGTGGCATTCCCGGCGTCCCGGTCACGCCCGATCTGGTACGCTGCACACACTGTCGCGCCAGTCGCCACCCCCTATCGCGGAGCACCCCGACCATCCCCATGCCTGCCGATCCCGCCTCGCCCGGTTTCCATCACCCGGATACGCTCCCGCGCCTCGTCCGCGAGGGCGAACGGGTCGACCTCCGGGAACACCAGGTCGCCAACCGCGAGGCCTTCATTCGCTGGTACGGCGACGACGAAATCGCGGAGATGCTCCGGCACGACCTGATGCCGCTGGCGCCCGCCCGCGCGCGCAACTACTTCGATTCCATCATCCTGCCGCAGTCCGCGCGGGGCACCTGCTGGGCGATCCACGAGCACGCCACAGGCCGCCTGATCGGCATGTCGGCTGTCACCGACCTGCGCCAGTCGGATCGCTCCTGCCTGTTCCGGATCGTGATCGGCGAGAAGGACAGCTGGGGCCAGGGTTACGGAACGGAGGCCACCGCCCTGGTCGCTGATGTCGTCTTCGAGGATCTCAACCTCGATCGCATCCGGCTGGAGGTGTTCCGGCACAACGAGCGGGCCCGCCGCGCCTACGCGCGGGTCGGGTTCCGGGAGACGGGCCAGCACAGCGAATGGGTGACCCAGTTCCAGCGCCGCCTCGACGTGATCGAGATGGAGCTCGACCTCGTTGCGCCGGCCGGTCCCGGACACAACCGCGCCCGGGACTGACCCCTGCGAGCCAGCCCCGGGCGCGTGGACGCCGGTGGGTGTGCAATCAGGCGGAGAGCCGCTGGAGGGCGCTCGCGAGTGCCTCGCGCGTCTCGTGGCTCAGCTGCAACAACTCCAGCCGCGCGTCCTCGTCCAGCCCGATCTGCGCGAAGATGGCATCCAGGTTGCCATCCACCCGGCGGGCATGTTCTTCCTCAGTCCGCAGCGCGCTGAGATCCGAGCCGAGCGCGTCGGCAATCCGGTCGAGCACGTCGTAGGACGGAACCGTCAATCCCCGCTCGATCCGGCTGAGATGGGACGGCGAGATGCCGGCCTCATCCGCAAGCGAATTGAGCGACATGGCGAGCTGGTGCCGGCGATTCTTGATCGTCGGCCCGATCCGCTGGCGAACCTGACCTGCATTGCTTCCGAAGTGTGCCACCAACGTCCTGAACCTCCGTGCGTACATCCTGCATGGCCGCATCGCCACCGGTACGAGCCACCCCGAGAACGGCGCTCCGCGTCTTCGGGAACCGGGTGGGCGCTGGTGCCGCGTCTGCGAGCATGGACGCCGTGAACCAACCACAATGAGCGACGAGTTCGATCTGTGACGTATGCCCATCTGGCTCTACCTAATAGTACTAGGACCGACGAGAAAAGGGAAGACGTTTGCACCATCTTTGTTTCAATGCAGTCACGAACCGCTGAGAATATTGGCTGACCCGATCCGGTGATTCGAATCAACGTGGTGTTAAGCCGCTCCGAGGGGCCGGGCAAAGGCCCCACGCGGGGCGGATCATCGCCAGCGACGGACCCGAATCTGTAGTAGAGTCGGAGGCAGGAGCACGATCGCTCCGATACCCCGTTCCCCCTGCCCGTCCGCATGACGCGGACACCGGCAGGGCGGCTCACCGTCATTCAGGAGTTTCCGCACACCACATGGGCATAGAAGTCGTCATCGTCCTGCTGCTGATCGTCGCGAACGGCCTGCTCTCGATGTCGGAGCTCGCCATCGTCTCGTCCAGGCCTGCTCGCCTGCAGCAGATGGCGGATCAGGGCAACACCGGCGCCACCGTCGCCCTCCGGCTGGCCGCCGAACCCAATCGCTTCCTCTCCACCGTCCAGATCGGCATCACCCTCATCGGCATCCTCAGCGGTGCCTTCGGCGGCGCGACCCTCTCCTCCCCTGTCGCCAACCTCCTCCGGAAGCTGCCATTCATCGATGCCTGGGCGTCGCGGATCGCCCCGATCCTCGTCGTGCTCGTCATCACCTACCTCTCGTTGGTGATCGGTGAACTCGTGCCGAAGCGCCTCGCGCTGCGCAGTCCGGAACGGATGGCGTCGCTGATGGCGCCGGTGCTCTCGATCCTCTCGAAGGTCATGGCCCCGGTGGCGGCGCTCCTCGCCGCGTCCACCGATCTCGTCCTGCGCGTGTTCGGTCCGGACAAGGGCGACGAGAACCAGGTATCGGAAGAGGAAATCGAACTCCTGCTCCAGCAGGGCACGGAGGCCGGTGTCTTCCAGGAAGCGGAGCGCCGCCTCGTCGAAAGCGTCTTCGATGTCAGCGAACGCAGTGTCGGCGAGCTGATGACCCCGCGCCACGCGGTCGACCTGCTCGACCTCGCACGCACCGACGAGGAGAACCGCCAGACGATGCGGGACCATCCGCACAACCTCTACCCCGTCTGCGATGGCTCACCCGACAACATCGTGGGCCAGGTCGCCACGCGCGAGCTGTGGCGACGCGAGATCAGCGGCGAATCGACCGCCATCCGCGATGCCATCCAGCCCACGCTCTTCGTCCCGGAAATCTCCCCGGTCTTCACCGTGATCGACCAGATGCGCACCTCGCGGCAGACCATGGCCATCCTGATCGACGAATATGGCGGATTCGACGGCATCATCACCTTCAACGACATCCTCTCCGACATCGTGGGCGAGATCGACGACCCGAGCCGGACGAACCTGCGCGGGGCCATCGCCCGGCCGGACGGCTCCTGGCTGATCGATGGCGTCTTCCCGGCCCACGAACTCCGGGAACTCCTCGCCATCGACGACCTGCCCGGTGAGGATGCGGGGCGCTTCGAGTCGGTCGGCGGCTTCATCATGGACCGGCTCGGCCACGTCCCGAGGGAGAGCGAGACGGTCGAATGGGCGGGCTTCACGTTCGAGATCATGGACATGGACGGCAACCGGATCGACAAGATCCTCGTCACGCCAACCCTGCCATCCCCGGTCGAGCCGATCTGAGACCGGATCGGGATACACCGTAGGCGGAAACCGAACCCTCATCCGTCGGCTTCGCGCGGGACAAGCTGAGGCCGGTCCCCACGCACAACGCCCGAACGCCGCGGAATCGCGGAGGGGCGGGGCCGATTCGGTCAATCCGGAACGAGCCCCCTACAGGGTTCGACCCAATTTCGTTCGAGCAACGGCGAGCCGAGTGGACGTCCCTGTACCAGACGCAGTGAACGGCCGGGCGCCGCAGATGCGGGGCCCGGCCGTTCGTCACTCTCTCGGGATCGGGGATCAGGACCGGCGTCCCCGGCCCGATCCCGGCGGAGGTTCGAGCGCGGGCTTGCGCGCGCTCCAGATGCCCTGCCAGGCGCTGGCGGCCTCCCTGCCGGCGGCATCGGTCTGCTCACCGTAGCGGACCGGCTGGTAGGTCGTCAGCAG
>JBQCJS010000606.1:0-6424 GCA_051952485.1 Thermomicrobiales bacterium
CAAGAAAGGCATCCTGCAACACGGCGACAGGGCAGCGGCTCCTCTCCGGCCATCCACGAACACTCCCAGCCGTCTCCCAGCAGATCCCCGGATCGCCCCCAGCCGTGTGACGCATCATCAGGATCAGCACACCGCTCCCTCCATCCGGGGCGGTCCGCCCTGCATCCAGCCCACGCGTCGCGAAGGAGCGATCACCCCGATGCCGACCTCCACCCCGCCCCAGCAGAAGCTCCCCGGCGTTCGCGACGCCTCCTGGCCCACCGACGACCAGCTCGACAACGCCCGCCTCCACGAGCGCGTCACCGCCTCGAACCTCTCCCGCCGCTTCGTCCTCAAGGCCGGGGTTGGCGCGGCGGTCGGCGGCGCCGCCCTCGGCGGTGTGATGCTGAACCGTGGCCTCACCGCTCGCGACGCGGTCGCCCTCGCCCAGGACACGTCCACCTCATCCACCGCGATGTGCGTGCTCACCCCCGAACTGACCGAGGGACCGTACTGGCTGGACGACCTGCTGGTGCGCAACGACATCACCGAGGGCAAGGCCGGCGTTCCGCTCGACCTCCAGATCACCGTCGTCGACGCCACCACCTGCGTCCCGATCGAGAATGCGGCGGTGGACGTCTGGCATTGCGACGCGAACGGCTTCTACTCCGGCTTCACCGGCAGCAACCCGGGCGGCACCGATGCCTACGTCGATGACGGCTCGAACCCGGATACCTTCCTGCGCGGCGTGATGCTCACCGACGCCAACGGCCTTGCCGAGTTCACCACGATCTACCCCGGCTGGTACGCCGGCCGCGCGATCCACATCCACATGAAGGTCCACGTCGGCGGCGCGACGGAGGACGGCACCTACGACGGCGGCACCACCGCCCACACCGGGCAGCTCGCCTTCGACGACGCGATCACGACCCGGATCGCGACGGTAGAGCCCTATTCCCTCCGCACCACGACCTTCCTGCCCTTCGCCGAGGACGGCGTCTTCGGCGGGGTCGAGGAAGGCGACACCACCTTCTTCCTGACGCTGACGCCGGTGAACGAGGCGAATGACGCGGAGGGCTTCACCGGCACGATCGTCGTCGGCATCGACCAGGCCGCCGACTACGGGAATGGCGCCGGCGGTGGTGGTGGCGGCCAGGGCGGCCCCGGTGGCGGGGGAGGGGGAGGCGGCCAGGACGGCCCGCCTCCGGGCGGCGACTAGCCAGCCGCCAAACCAAGGAAACCAAGCTGGATCAGCCCTCCTGGTTGATCCAGCTTGGGATTGGAGGAACCTAAGCTAGTTCCCCATCTTCACGAATTCTCGAATCTCTGACCCGGATACTTGATAGTTTCCACCGAGTAAGCATCATCGTCTTCGGGCCACTTCGGCCGGGCCAACCCGACCATTACTCCATTCTCAATGCTGAAGTGTTCGAATACATTGCAAGTTGCAGACATAACATAAACAAAAGTCTTGCGCCCTACATGAACTGAGATACCATAGTGCGTCCCTTGAGAAGGATGGTCCAAGGCACCAACATGCTCGCCGCGAGAATAAGAGTTCAGCGTGATTCTAGGATGGCGCTTTGAATCATAATAATGCTCGTGAGCATGGTAAAGACACATGGACTCAGCCACTCGAAGACTCACGTAAACACCGGCCCTCCACACTGGCGAGCCGCTAGGCTTTTCGAGATCCTTATCCCTCCTCCTTCTCTTCAGGATAAGCGGAATCAGAACACTTCCGAGTGAGATGTATGCGTCGAGAGAATTGACAACACTATTGAAGTCCCGGGCCAATGTGAAAATAAAATCGGAATAGGGGCCTGCTGCAGAAGGAACCAAGT
Organism: Thermomicrobiales bacterium; assembly: GCA_051952485.1. Classification (GTDB taxonomy): domain Bacteria; phylum Chloroflexota; class Chloroflexia; order Thermomicrobiales; family UBA6265; genus JASGDN01. The sequence continues at coordinate 1,824 of JBQCJS010000606.1, forward strand.
AGTAGCTTGGTCGTATTTCCTCCGAGAATCCGCCTAAACCGCTCGCTTCTATCGCGCTACGAATATCCCTATTGAATTCATCCAAGTATTCGAAGAATTCAGGATCCTTTCTGTCGTAGACAGGATCAAAATAGTCTCTCGGGATTGGCTGCATGATCGCTAGAGAGTTGGTCAAGTCGTTTCCTGACCAGTCGACAGGGCTCCCAAGTGCGGTCTCACGATGGTCCATTGCTTTTCCCTGCCTGCCACGATGCGCTAACTGTTCTGAATGCTATGTCTAGAAATGCAATAGCATCCCTTCTCTATGTCACTACTCAATTCTATCTCGGAGATCCAAGAGCAGGGGACCACGACATCTGCCGAGCCGGATCCGTGGCGTGATTCTTGTACTGCCTCCCAGCATTCTGGAAGCCAGCCCTCCGGTCCTCGTCGCAGGGCACGGTTCCCACTATCATCGTCCGCACACGTCCAGCCCGATCCCCACGAGTTCCGCTGCCCGCACGGCGCGGACCCGCCGGTATCGGTCGTCCGGTGTGGGGCATTCCGGCAGGCAATGCCGGAGCCGCAGGGGCGGAATGATCCATCGGGACCCGTCGATCCGTACTTCCTGTTGCAAGGGGAAGGTCTCAGCCGCGTGACCACGCCGGACGATCTCGATCTCATCCAGGCGGTCTCCCAACGCGATTCGGGAGCGCTCATGGAGCTGTACGACCGATACCATCGGATCTGCTTTGCCGTGTCCTACCGCATCCTCCACGACGCGACGATGGCGGAGGAGGCCGTGCAGGATACCTTCCTCCAGGTCTGGAACCGCGCCACGACGTTCGACCGCGACCGCGGGACCAACGTCCGGGGCTGGATCCTCACGATCCTCCACCACCGCTCTATCGATTTCCGCCGCCGGCATATCGACCGGGGGCCCGGCATCGTCGCGCTGGACGATGTGGACTATCGCCTCGCTGTCCCCGACGCCTGGGCTGAAGTCTCCGAGACTCTCACCCGCGACCAGGTGCGGTCCGCCCTCGCCACCCTCCCACCGGAGCAGCGCCGGGCGATCGAACTGGCATACTTCGACGGAATGACCCACGGCGAGATCGCCACCCAGGAGGACATTCCCCTTGGGACGGTGAAGGGTCGCCTGCGCCTTGGCCTGAAGAAGCTCTCGATCGAACTCCGCACCCCGGCCACAGCCGAGTCGGCGTCGTGGTCGCCGTCACAACCACAGCCACAGCCGCAGCCATCGTCACCGCTATCCGCACAACCACCCATCGACCAACCCGGACACCCAAGGTGAGCACGTTGGAACCAGCTGATCGTCCGAACCACCGCGATCATGCCGACTACGAAGACCTGGTGAGCGGCACCGCCCTCGGCATCCTCACCCCGGATGAACACGCCGACCTCATGGCCTACCTCGAAACCGATCGGGGCGCCGTGCTGCGAGACGACCTCGCGGAGTTGATGGAGGTTGCCGCCGCGCTGCCGCTCGCCCTCGATCCGGCGGACACTGCGGATGTGCAACCCTCGGCCGGGTTGCGCGATCGCCTGCAGGCGGCAATCGCCGCGCCAGGCGGGGCCAACGCCGATCCCCTGCCGCCAGCGGACGCCGCCGCGCCAGATGCATCCGCGCCGCAGCGACCAGGGCTGCAGCGCACCGCGATGCCCGCCACAGCCGGAGATGGGGGCCGTTCGATCTTCGATGCCGCACCGCAGGAGGTCGTTGCCGTCGCACCGGTGACGCCGATCGCGCAGCATCCGCGCTTCGCGGCCAACCGGACGCTGCTGCGGGTCCTGGCCGCCGTCGCCCTCGTCGCGCTGCTGGCGGGATCGGCCTTCGTCGGCTACCAACTGGCGGAGCGGAACCAGCCGGAGACGGACGACTCCATGATGGCGATCGCCCTCGATTTCGCCACCCCCTTGCCCAGCGATGTGGTGGCGAACCTCCAGTACGATCCCAGGACGAAGCTGCTCATGCTCTCCACCACGAACATGCCTGCCGCTCCCGCGGACCACGTCTACCAGGTGTGGCTGATCGGGGAGAACGGGCCGCAATCGGCCGGCATGATGGGCGAATCCGGCTTCGCAACGATGATGGATTCGTCCGGCTATACAGAGCTGGCGATCACGGTCGAACCGGGACCGAACGGCAGCCTCGGCCCGACCACCCAGCCGATCGTCGTCGCCTCGCTGAAGGGCCTTCCGTCCTCCTGAGGCGCGGTCACTATCCGGCGCCGGCCCTCGCCGGATGACGAGTCCGGCGCCAATGGATCGTGCGGTACGATTGCCCCATGGAGACACCCATCGCCGGCCCGCAGCCGGAGCCCGCCCCTTCCCACCCCGACGACGATCGTGCCGCCCCCGTCCGGATCGAGCCGGTGACGTGGGGCGACCTCCGTGAGGTGGTGGCCATCCAGAAGCAATCCTTTCCGGCGCGGCTCGCCTATGGCTGGAGCGCGCTGCTCACCCTCCGGGTCTGGCCGGGCGTCGTCTTCCTGGTGGCGAAGGACCGGGATAGCGGTGCGGTGGCCGGCTGCTGCATCGGCGACCGCTCGCGGGGGTCGGCGCGGGTGATGAACCTGGCGATCCACCCCGAATGGCGCCGCCGGGGCATCGGGCGAGCGTTGCTGCGGGCACTGGGAGAGGCGATTCCCGAGGGCGACGTGACGCTGATGGTGCAGGAGCACAACACCGGCGCGCAGGCACTCTATACCTCGGAGGGATTCATCCGCTCCGGGACGGTCCTCAACTACTACGGGAAAGGCCAGCACGGAATCTCGATGCGAAAGCCGCGCTACGCCTCGGTCGCACCCCGTACGATCGTGACATAACGATCTATCCTGGATCTGGACCCGATGGACAGCAGGGGAGGCGATCGGCATGATCGCCTCCCCTGCGTTGGCAGTGCTTCGGTTGGGGCTTCCGGCTAGGCGTCCGCCCCGGCCGGACGCAGGAGCGGGATCACCGCCAATGCCTGGCGGATCTCGCCGAGGTGGTAGGCGCTGTGCGCGACGATCGCCATCGCATCGCCAACGGAGGCCTCGTTCCAGCGATCCCGCGACCCGATGAAGGCATGGACCGCCTCGTACGACGCACGCAGTCCCTCGACGAGGGCCGTCCATTCGGCATCGGAGACCGCTTCCACCTCCCAGGACGAATCCCAGTCGGCGCGGGTATTGTCCCCATCGCGCATCGACCGCAGCACCACATCGAGGTAGAAGCGGGTGTGGTTCACCTGCGCGGCGAGCGTGCCGCAGTGCGGCGAGTAGCGCAGGGAAGCGGTCTCCGCATCGATCCCGGCCAGGGTCTCGAAGAGCGAGGTACCCCGATCCAGGATGTAGCCATGATGCGTCACGAAGACCTCTTCCAGCAGGTCCAGCGCATCGGTCCGGATGACATCGCCCAGGGCCCCGGACGATGCCGTCACGTCGTTCGTTTCCGTCCCGGTCATCGCGATCTCCTTTCCGGGATCAGTCCTGCGTGGATGGCTCGGGCACCTGCAGGGCCGCCAGCGACGTGCGGATCTCCCCGAGATGGTAGGCCGTGTGCGCCACGATCGCGATGCCGCCGCCGACATAGTCCCCGGTCCAGGTCGGGTTCGTCTCGGCGAAGGTGCGAACCTGGGCGTAGCTCGCCTTCAGGCGCTGGACCAGCTCCTGCCACTCGGCATCGGTCACCGCATCGACCTGCCACGATCCGGGCCAGTCGGCGGGCTTCCAGCCGGATCGCAGCCCGTCCATCAGTGCATCGAGGTAGAACCGGATGTGGTTCACCTGCGCGGCGATGTTCGACGCCCGGTCCGAGAAACGGCGCGAGGCCGTCGCCGCGTCGATGCCATCGAGCGTCTCGAAGAGGGAAGTGCCCTTGTCCGTGAAGAAGGTGGAAGGAGCCGTCGCCCCGCTGAATGCCTCATCCAGCATGGTCAGCAGGGCCGACCGAAACTCCTCGGTCGGAATGGTGGACGTGGCGACAGCCGTGGCCGTGGATGTGCCTGTCGAGCGATCGGTCTCGGTCATGATGGTCCTCCTGTGCGGTGATAACGGTCGTGGCAGCGATAGTGGTTGCGGTGACCGCATGCCGATGCCCGTGCATGGCGCGTTCCGGCGTGGAGCGGGACGATCGGGCAGGGGAGCAGAGGGGGCGAAACCAGCGGCATCGTTGGGGGCTGCCGCTGCCAGGGGCCGTCCCGTCGACGCTCGACCCTGCCGCGATGTCCGTTTACAGGATAGGAAGCTTTCCGGACAAAAACCGTCCGCATTCCTCCGCGATGGCTGACACGCCACGGCCCCTCCGCAGCGACCACGGAGGGGCCGTCCTGACGAGGGTGGGCACGGGACCCGGATCAGGCAGCGGGGGTCGCGGCCGCCTCGGGGGTTGCCGCGCTGCCACCGGCACCGATCGCCGGATCGAGATTCAGGACCTCGATCGAGACGATCCCGTGCACGTAACGTCCGCCTTTCGTATCGCCTGGCACGACCAGGCGCAACGGACCATCCGTGCCTTCCAGTGGAGCCCCATCCTGCTCCCACGCGAGCAGCATCGCCACGTTCCCGAAGGAGGGATCGAGCTCACCGCCGGAGATCACCACCTGGTAGCCGTCGTTC
>JBQCJS010000607.1:0-11316 GCA_051952485.1 Thermomicrobiales bacterium
TCACGAAGAGCCGCTTGCGCCCGTGCATGTCCCCGAGGCGGGCGCCCGTCATCAGGCCGATCGCCAGGGCCAGCCCGTAGGCGGCGACCATCCACTGCTGCTCGCCGGCGGAGGCGTGCAGCGACCGCTCGATCGACGGCAGCGTGACGTTCACGATGGTCGCATCGAGCAGTTCCATGAACAGCGCCAGGAAGAGCGACCAGAGCGCGATCGTGCGCTCCCGTCCCTGGATCGGCGGCGCCTTCTCCTGCGCCGCGACGAGTGTGGCCATCGACATTCCTTTCACACAAGGCGGCGATCGCCCGACCGGCGATCGCCCCACGTTCAATCAGCGCAAGCACTGCTCGCGCAGTGTCCGGACACCTGGTAAGCCATCGCCGCACCGGCGACTTCTTCCAGTTTGCGCCCCGGGTCGGACAGTTCCTGTCAGCATGTCGCGGGAGATCTGTCATGCCTCCGGGACGGAATCGCGCCCCCCTCGATCGTGAGGCTCCCGGGCGTCCGCGTCACCTGCCTCCTCGGTCAGGAACGTCCCCGCCGGATGCCGGGTTCCCGCTGGCCGTCCGGACCACCTACGGTTCGACGCCGTGGCGCACCGCCCACGCGACCAGCCCCGTCCGCGAATCGAGGCGGAGCTTGGCCATGAGGTTGAACACGTGACGCTCCACGGTGCGTTCGCTGATGAAGAGTTCCTGGCCGATGGCTCGATTCGTCCGTCCGGCGACGAGCAGGCGAAGAACATCCTCCTCCCTCGGCGTCAGGACAGCGTGGCGAGCGTCAGGGGATTGTGTCCGGTCCGGGTCATCCCGCGCGATGGCGAGCACAATGCGTTCGCCAATCTCCACCGCATCATCGATGGAAAGCCGCAGGCCCTCCGCCCATGCCGCATCACGGGAATGTCCCGGCTTGGCGTCTCGCACCCGGTCCGCGATTTCGCGGGTGGGATAGAGGTCGGTACCGTAATAGTGCGGGATCTGGCTTGCATAGGCGACCAGACGCACGGCCTCATCCGGCAGGTCGGCCCGCAGTGCCACGTCGGCGAGGAGTTCGGCAGGGATGTAGGCCCGGGCGACATCCCGCAGCGCCCTCAGGGAGCGCAGGTTCTCGGTTGCATAGCGGGCGGTCTCCCGCCACTCGCCCCGACGGTGCAGGGCCATCATGAGATAGGCCGACGCTCCCATCAGCACATGGAGGTCGCCGCAGCACCTCGCCCGATCCAGCGCCTCCCGGCTCGCGGCCTCGGCCGCCATGGCATCGCCGCTCCCGAGCTCCAGGATGGCGCGTCCACAGGCGACGATGGCCGCGGCATGATCGGGGTCGGGGCACCGAGGGGCGAGGGCGCTCGCCATGCGCAGTTCGTTCCGGGCCGCCTCGGCGTCACCTCGCATTGTCGCGAGCGTGGTCAGCGCTCCCCGGGCTGCCAGTTCGGCAGCGACATCGTCCTGCTCCCGCGCGCGGGCCAGCAACTCGCGCGCCAGGTCCTCCATCCCATCGGAGATGCCCAGCAGCGGGGCGATCCCGAGCATGGTGGTGATCGATGCCAGGAGGTAGCGTGAAGGCACACCCGCCCGAAGCGCCAGGGCGCGCCGGGTCCAGGCATAGCCTTCCTGCATCCGGTCGCGCCAATCGACGGTCGAAAGCCAGGCGGCCTCTCCGCTCTGCCATTGCTGCCCGATCGCCCCGGCGAGCCGGTTTGCCCGAATCCCGTCGCCATGATCCAGGCACCAGGACATGGCTGCCCGAATGTTGTCCATCTCATCCCGCACGAGCCCGAAGAACGCGAGGTAGTCCGGCCCCCCGTAGTGCGGGGCGGCTTCCTTCGCCAGCGCGATCAGGTAATCCGCATGGGCGGCACGAACCGCGTCCTCGTCCCCGCTCGCCGTCAGTTCCTCGACCCCGAACTGGCGAATGGATTCCAGCATGGTGAAGCGCGGGCGACCGGATTCGCCCGGCATCGACACGACCAGGCTCCGCGCCACGAGGAAGTCCACGAGATCGAGCGCATCAAGGGAGTGCCCGAGCAGCGCCTGCGCGCCCTCGAGCGTGAACCCGCCAACAAAGGCGGCAAGCCGGCGGAACCCGTACCGCTGTTCGTCATCGAGCAGGTCGTAGCTCCAGGCGATGGTGTCGCGCATCGTCCGGTGCCGGGGCGCGGCATCGAGGGGACCGTGTCGGAGCATCCGCAGCGGCCGGTCCAGGTGCTGCAGGAGCGCATCGGGCGACAGCACCGATGTTCGCGCGGCAGCCAATTCGATCGCCAGGGGAATGCCATCCAGGCGCGTGCATAGCGCCGCGATGACCGCGCCATCGGCGGAATACGGCTGGCCAGCCCTGAGGGCGCCGGCTCGCCGGACAAACAGGGCGCGGGCATCGTCGGGAAGGAGCGGCCCCAGGACCAGGACATGCTCGCACCCGAGTTCGAGCCGGGTCCGGCTTGTCGCCAGGATGGTCAAGGCGGGACATCGCTCCAGCAGGTCGCTCAGGAAGAGCCGCGCAGGAAGAAGGTGTTCGAGGTTGTCAAGGACCAGCAGCAGGTTCCGGTCGGCGATCGCCACGCGGAGCGCATCGGCGGCGGCAACGCCGGGACGAGGATCGAGCGCGAGGACATCCGCGATGACGGCAGGCACGCGATCCGGATCGTTCGTCGCGGCAAGCGACACGAAGACCACCCCATCGCGGAAGGCATCGACGAGAGCCGAGGCTGCCTCGATCGCCAGACGGGTCTTGCCGATACCACCCGGGCCCGAGATGGTAAGCAGCCGGACCTCATCCGATTGCACCAGCGCCGAGACCGTGGCGATCTCTTCCCGCCGCCCGATGAACCTAGTGAGCGACCGAGGCAGGGCTCCGGTGGTGTCATCTGGATGCGAGGAGGAAGGTCCCATCATCCGGCTCCGGGAGATGAATGATGGCGGCATGGCGATCAATGTGAAGGTCGGTTCACCCGTATATTCCGTCAACCTCATGAATCTGTCAATAAAGGGACGCCCCCGTGCCGATCGGGATGACGATCCGATAGCGCGAATGCGCAGGGGGCGAATCGTCCGGTCGATCCGCTGGATCGCTCGGTCATTCGCCACCGGACCGTCACGGATCGCATCTCGTATCGCGCGCATGCGCACCAGGGGCGACCGGGGATTCGCCCTCGCCCCAGCTGTCCACGTCCGGGGAGACGCATCGCCTGAAGATCGCTTCGACTGGTACTCCGCACCGTGGTGCACCTCCGAGACCGGCGGCATCGATGCGCCCCCGGCTCCCCGGAACGGGCACTGCACGCCCGAGCAGGCGATATGGCAACCGGAGGCGTGGGTGGCTGGAGCGAAGGGAACGTCCTCCAGCGTCCGCAGCGAGCAGCGGTTCATCTCCCCCGGTCGTGCCCGCACGGAATCCGTGCGATCATGTGCGGGCGACGAAGCTCCGCCTTCGCGCGCCACCGAACCGGCCACCGACGAGCACGAAGGCAGACCATGACGGACAAGTCGTTGCAGAACGACCCTTTCGCATTCCCGGCTCCGGATTCCCCCGCCGACGGCTCGCCCGCCGTCGAGTACCACACCATCGCCGCCAACCCGCCCTTCGCCAACAATCCCCGCCTGCCCGTCCTCGTCTACCGCAACGGTGTCGCCCTCGACGGCGACGATCCCGGCAGCGCGATGGAGGACCACTTCCAGCGCAATGGCTGGGGCTACTCCTGGCGGAACGGCATCTTCAACTACCATCACTTCCACAGCACCGCCCACGAGGTCCTCGGCGTCGCCGCCGGCACTGCCACGGTCGAACTCGGCGGTCCCGGCGGCCCGCGCGTGGAGATGCAGGCCGGCGACGTGATCGTGATCCCGGTCGGCGTCGCCCTGCGGAACATCGGCTCCTCGCCGGATCTCATCGCCGTCGGCGCCTATCCGCCCGGCCAGGTCTGGGATCTCAATACCGGGGACGCCGACGAGCATCCCCGCGTCGAACGCAACATCGACCGCGTCGCGCTGCCCACCTCCGATCCGGTCCTCGGTCCGGACGGGCCGCTCCTCACCCACTGGGGCATCGCGCCCGCCTGATCCCTCCTCCATTCCCCGGAGCGGCATCGGCAGCCGGTAACTTTTGCAAAGCGACTTCCGATCGGCAAGAATGCACGCACAGCGCACGTCGTGCTGACGGGGTCATCCCGGTCCGGTCCTTCCAGGAGGTTGTCATGCCACCCGCCTGTACAGGCGACTCTCCCGGCCGTTCGCTCGCCGATCTCGTCGCGCGGGACCCGTCCATCCGCGTCCAGGTCGGCCCGGTCCATGCCGCGATCGACGGCGTGGAGGTTGCGTCTACCGTCCCGGCGCTCTGGGTCTGGTCCACGCGGGACCGGTTCTCGCCGCGCCGCTTCCACGAAACGACGCTGGATGCCTCGATCGAGGCGGCCAATCGCTTCCTGGAGGACCAGCTCGTCACCGCGCGCTCCACGTCGTTGCGTGCCAGCGACGAACAGGAAGGCGGCATCATCATCCCGGATTACATGTACTGAGTTCGTCCCCGACCACCTCGCGAAAGGCCACCACCGTGTCCATCTCCGCGTACACGGGCCCCTCGGTCTTCGGTTACGAGACCGACCAGCCCGTCCGCCGTGCCGCCATGATCTCCTTGCACACCTCGCCCATCGCCCGCATCGGCCAGCGCGATGCCGGCGGCATGAACGTCTACGTCCGCAGCCTCGCGCTCCAGCTCGCCCGCCAGGGCATCCAGGTCGATATCTTCACCCGCCGCAGCGATCCCCTCACCCCGGAAGTCGTGACCGTCAGCCCCGGCGTCACCGTCATCCACATCGCGGCCGGTCCCCCCGAAAACCTCCCCAAGAACGATCTCTTCCCCTACATCCATGCCTTCGCTTCCGAAGCCGCGCTCTATTCCCTGCGCGCCCAGGTCCGCTACGACATCATCCATGCCCATTACTGGCTCTCCGGCCTCGCGGCGGAGCAGCTCAAACGCCGCTGGCATGTCCCGTCCCTGCTGATGTTCCATACGACAGCCCACATGAAGAACGCGGTCGCGGCCTCTGCCGACCGCGAAACCGCCCTCCGGCTCGAGACCGAACGGGTCCTCGTTCGGCAGGCCGATGGCCTGGTCGCCGGCAATCCCGACGAGCGGGCGGATCTCGCCGCCATGCTCGGCGCCAGCCATCCCGATACGATCTGCATGGTCCCACCCGGCGTCGATCTCACCCGCTTCTCCCCCGGAGATCGCGCCGGCGAACGCGCCGCGCTCGGCCTCGATCCCGACGCCCACCTCGTGCTCGCGGTCGGCCGGGTCGATCCCATCAAGGGCTTCGACACCCTGCTGGAAGCCTTCCGCGACCTCGCCCATCGCGACCCCTCGGCCCGGCTCCTGCTCGCCGGCGGCGACGCAGACGACCGCGGCAACCCGGTCGGCCCGATGACCGCCTACGCCCGGATCGCCGGGGAACTCGGCATCCGGGACCGTGTCCGCTTCATCGGGTCCATCCCGCACGAGGACCTCGTCCACTGGTACCGGGCGGTCGATGCGGTCGCCGTGCCCTCCCGCTACGAGTCGTTCGGACTCGTCGCGATCGAGGCGATGGCCTCCGGCGCGGCGGTGGTCGCGTCGAATGTCGGCGGCCTCCGGTTCTCCATCGAGGACGGCGTCTCCGGCCTGCTCGTCCCCCACTCCCAGCCCGCGGCCCTCGCCGCCGCGCTCGCCCGCGTGCTGGGCGACGAACGGTTGCGCGCCGACCTTGGCCGCAACGCCGTCGCCGCCGCCCGGCCGTTCTCGTGGGAGACGGTCGGCGCCGATATCGCCCGCATCTATGCCCGGCTCGCCAGCGGCGCCCGGTCGGGCCTCTGCGCCTGCGCCGAGCCGGCCAGCATCTCGGCCTGAGCGGCGCCCGGACACGAGAACACCCGGCTGGCGACGCTGCCAGCCGGGTGCTTTCGCGTCTCGCCCCGCTACCGTTTCGTGAAGGCCAGGTTCCGGATGCGGCCCGCCGTCATCGTGAAGCCGGTCACCGCGCCCGCCTCGTCCCGCTGGAAGCGCAGGACCGATCCCCAATCAAGGCTCCCCCGCCCGAAGACATCCTCCGCCAGTGGTCGATAGGTCGCGTCGGGGAACTTGCGGCGGCGCACCGCGATCGTCTCCCCCTCCTCGCCGCCGTCGCGCACGATCTCGTACGGGAGGGCCAGCTCGTCGCTCCAGTAATCCCCCGTCACCGCGGCCAGCGCCTCGGGACCCGGCTGGAAGCGAGGCATCCGGGCGTACGAGGTCGTCTCGCCCGCGAACGTCACGTCGAGCGATGCCCCGTCCGCCGCCGGCACGACGACGATCCCGGTCGCCGCATGGACGAAGCGCCCGTTGCCGCCGTCCTCCAGCGGCCAGGGCTCGTCCATCTCCAGCCACGCCTTGCCATCCCGCGCGGCGATCGTCAGCCAGGTTCCCTTTTCCGAGGACCACGTTCCGGCCAGCGCGGCTGGGGCGACCGCTTTCGGCGCGGCCTTCCGCGTGCCGGGCGTTGCGGCACCCGGCACCGCGACCGGGGCCAGCCGGTCGCCGATCAGTGCATCGGCCACCTGCGTGGCCAGCGCGTGCGGGCCCGAATCCGCCAGGTTGGAGAGCACCGTCACCGTCAATCCGAATTCGGGAAGCCGGAAGTAGTCGGAGCGGTATCCGTGATCGGCCCCGCCATGCCCGATCTGGGCCGCGCCCCGGTAGGTGTCCGTCATCAGGCCCCAGGCGTACGTCATCGGACTGCCATCCGCGAAGGTGCCGGGCCGCTGCATCTCGGCGACCACCTCCGGGCCACCGACCTGGGCGGAGATGAAGTTGCCGTCCCACTTCGCGAGGTCCGTCACCGTCGTGAAGAGACTCGTCGTCCCGACCACGTCGAACTCCGGGATGGAGACGTGATATCCGCCGCCCTTGCGAGGCTCGTAGGCCTGGGTCCTGCCCTTCACGATCTCGCTGTGATCGTCGTGGAAATGCGTGCGGGTCATGCCAAGGGGCCCGAAGATCCGAGCCTGCGCGAATTGCCGCAACGAGAGCCCGGAGACGCGCTTCACGATGATCGAGAGCAACGTGTAGCCGGTGTTGCTGTAGAGGTATTCCGTGTTCGGGCTGAAGTTGAGCGCCTTCTGCCGCCGCACCAGGTCCAGCACGTCGGCATCGGTGACGAGATCCTCCTCCCGCCATCCCGCGAGGTAGAGCAACATCCACTGGTCGCGCAGGCCGCTGACGTGATGGATGAGATGGCGGATCGTGATCGTCTCGCCGAAATCCGGCACCTCGGGCACGTAGAGCCGGATGTCGTCATCCACATCCAGCGCCCCCTCGGCCGCGAGGATGGCGATGCACATGTCCGTGAACTGCTTCGAGATCGAGGCGATGTGGAAGATCGAATCCGGGGTGATCGGGATATCGTGCTCCAGGTTCGCCATCCCGAACCCGCCCGTATGGACGATCTCCCCCTCCCGATAGATCCCGACCGCCATGCCGGGCGTCGTGGCGGAATCCCACGGCGCGAAGACGCGTTCCACCCGCTGCCGCGCCGCGTCGTCGAAGACCCAATCCTTCGTCGCGGCGATGGTGTTCGTGGCGGCCACGGCCTTCCGGTCCGCCTGTGCTTTCGACTTGCCCACCGATGCTGCTCCTCGACGCTCGCGCTGATGCCATCCATGTCCGCGCCCATCGTCGCAGAGCGTTCGCATTCCGGAAAGCTCCCGCCTCCCCCCAGGCGACAAATCGTGAAAACAGCGTGAATGCCCCTCCGGCGCTGGCACCGGGGCACGGTGTCCCGGCACAATGGGCGGACGATACGATGGTGGATGTGGACGTGGACGCCGGCTGGACGCCACGGCGAGCGAAGGGCAAACGACGATGGCGGAACTGAGGTCGATCTGTGTCTTCTGTGGGTCCAGCACAGGCAACGACCCCATCTACCGCACCATGACGGAACAGCTCGGGCGGGAGCTGGCGGCGCGGGACCTCGCCCTGGTCTACGGAGGCGGAAACGTTGGGCTCATGGGGGCGCTCGCCGATGCCGTCCTCGGCGCGGGCGGCACCGTGCGCGGCTATATCCCGCGTGCCCTGATGGAGAAGGAGGTCGCCCACCTCGGCCTCACCGAGCTCGGTGTCCTCGGCTCGATGCACGAGCGCAAGGCGGCGATGGAGGCACATGCCGATGGCTTCATCGCCCTGCCGGGTGGCTTCGGCACGCTGGACGAGCTGTGCGAGATCCTCACCTGGGCCCAGCTCGGCATCCACCGCAAGCCGGTCGGCCTGCTCGATGCGGACGGCTACTACGGTTCCCTGCTCGACTTCTTTGATGGCGCGGTGGAACGCGGCTTCATCCGCCCGGATCACCGCGCCCTGCTGCTGGACGAGACCGACCCGGCGATCCTGCTCGACCGCATGATCGCCTGGCAGCCGACGATCGTGCCGAAGTGGACAACCGCCCCATCGCCAGCACCATAGCGGCACCCCTGATTCACGGCACCCGACGCGATAATCCGTCTCACGTGCAAATCATTTTACCCAGGAACAAGTTATCCTGAACTCATCCCATCACCGGAGATATTGACACCGTATATCCCCCTGGTGAACAATGGTTGGGCTTGTGCCCCGAAGGCAGGGGCAAGTACGAGTCGGCCAGATGGGCGCCGCCTGTTCCGGCCAATTCGGTGGTTGGAAGGTATCAGAGAGGATACACGTGTCAGAGTCCAGGAACCTCACGCACATCATCGAGACGACGCTGAACCGCCGTCGTCTCGTCGGCACCAGCGCCGCGGTGGCCAGTTCCGCCGCGCTGCTCGGCCTCGGCGGCCGCGCGATGGCGCAGGACGCCACGCCGGACGCATCGCCAGCGGCCTCTCCCGCCGCCGTCGAGAGCGACAACGCCAACCGGACCCCGGGTTCCACCCACGTCCCGGCCTCGATGGGCCCGGCCGTGCCGCCCGAATTCGACACCACGACGAACTGGCCGGTGGAGAACCGCGACTTCGCCAACTCCCGCCAGGCTGTCGACTCCAAAATCTCCAGCGAGACCATCAGCACGCTCGGTGACGCCTGGTCCTTCGCGCTCACGGCTTCCGGCACCTATGGCGCCGTGACCGCTGCCCCGATCGTCATCGGCAACGTCGTCTACATCCAGGACATGCAGAGCAACGTGCATGCGGTGGATCTGGAGAGCGGCGAGGAGCTCTGGTCTGCCGAGTTCAACGTCGGCTCCGTCGGCCCGAACGGCATCGGCGCGGGGTATGGCCTCCTCGTCTTCTCCCTCGGTGACACCGGTGAGGTCGTCGCCATCAAGCAGGAAGACGGCTCCGAGATCTGGCGCACCTCCATCCTCGGTCCCCTCAACGAGGGTATCACGATGGCGCCGATCATCTACGACAGCACCGTCTACGTCAGCTCGGTGCCGATCAACTCCGCCGGCTCCTACCTGGGTGGCCAGCGCGGCTTCATCTACGCCATCGATGCCAACAACGGCCAGGTGGTCTGGTACTTCGACACCACCACCGAGAACCTCTGGGGCAACGCCCGCGTCAACTCCGGTGGCGGCCTCTGGCATCCGCCGGCCATCGACGAGGACGGCAACCTCTACGTCGCCATCGCCAACGCCTCGCCGTATCCGGGCACCCCGGAGTTCCCGGCCGGCAGCAGCCGCAAGAGCGACAACGACTACGCCAACGCGATCATGCGGATCGATCCGGCGACGGCCTCGTACGACTGGTACCTGAACGTCAAGCCGTTCGACCTCTTCGATCTCGACAACCAGCTTTCCCCGGTTCTCGCCAGCGTCACGATCGACGGCGCGGCGACTCCGGTCGTCTTCACCTCCGGCAAGCACGGCTTCGTCGTCGCGGTCCACCAGGAGACCGGCGAGGAGCTGTGGCGCACCGCGGTCGGCAAGCACCAGAACGACGACAAGACCGACACCGACCTGCTCGCGCTTCCGGAGGGTGAGTACCTCGAGGTCTTCCCGGGCACGCTCGGCGGCGTCGAGACCCAGCTGGCCTATGCCGAGGGTGTCGTCTACGCGCCGGTCTACAACATGTCGACCTTCTACAACGCCGAGGGCATGGACCCGTCCAGCGTCGACATCACGAAGGCCACCGGCCAGCTCGTCGCCCTTGATGCCGCGACCGGCCAGATCATCTGGGATGTCGCGCAGCCGACCGGCACCCTCGCCAGCGCCACGGTCGTCAACGATGTCGTCTTCACCGGCGGCCTCGACGGACTCGTCCGCGCCTACGCGACCGCCGATGGCACGCAGCTCTGGACCTACCAGGCCGCGTCCGGCCTCAACGCCCCGCTGACGGTCTCCGGCGACTACCTCCTGATCCCGGCTGGCGGCCCGTTCATCCCGTCCGCCGACACCTGGAACCCGGCCCCGACGCCGGTGGCGGCGCTGATCGCGGTCAAGCTCGGCGGCACCCCGCAGGAGCAGCCGGCCACCAGCGGCACCCCGGCGGCGGAATCCTCCCCGGCGGCAGGCGGCGACGGCGCCTCGATCCAGACGCTCGACATCCGGTTCGAGCCGAAGGAACTGACGGTCGCCTCGGGCACCACGATCACGGTCACGAACAACGGCGTGCTCCAGCACGACTTCGTCGTCGATGACCAGAACGTGCAGACGCCGCTGCTGAATGGCGGCGACACGGCCCAGGTCACGATCGACCTCCCGGCCGGCACCTACCCGTTCCACTGCTCGGTCCCCGGCCACGCCGAAGCGGGCATGGTCGGCACGCTGACCGTGGAGTAAGGAAGACGCGATGACCCCGGCGTGAGACGAGAGCACAATCCTCGTCCACCCCGTGCGCATCCTCGCCGGCAGAAGGACCCATCCGCGGACGCGGATGGGTCCTTCTGCCGTTCCGAGTGGCCAGAGGCCGGATCGATACCGGCTTCCTGGCGGGCTTCCGCCTCGTCTCGCTACCGTGGGCGCATCGCGAGCAGCACCTTGAACCGTCGCGTGTTCGCCAGTTCCTTCACGACCCGGAACCGATCCTCCAGCAGGCGCTCGTACGGCAGGAAGGCGTTGGCCACGATCACCAGCCGACCATCCGGGACGAGGTGAACCGGCGCCTCCCCGATCAGGCGCTGCGGCATCCCGTAGTCGACCGCCTTGCCCTGGTGGAACGGCGGGTTGGACACGATCAGGTCGAACCGCTCACCTGCCTCCAGGCCGTTGTAGACGTCGCCGGCGACCGCCCGCGCTCCGGCGAGGCCACCACGCCGGAGCGACTCCCCCACCGCGGCGACGGCGAGCAGGTTAACATCCGTAATCACGACCTCGCCAGCGCCCCCCCGCATCGCATCCACCCCCAT
>JBQCJS010000608.1:0-2200 GCA_051952485.1 Thermomicrobiales bacterium
CCGGTGGGCGATGCTCCCACCGCCGCCAGGTCGAACTCGCGCACCTTCACGCCACCGCGTCCCTCGGCGTCACGCGCGGTGGTCCAGACGGAGTTCGGCATGAAGTTGTAGCCGAGGACGGGGATGCCGGCCTCGCCCATGGCGCGGATGGTCGCCTTGTAGTTCTCGATCTGCTCGTCGCGACCCTCGTAACCGCTCATCACCTTCGAGAGGGCGTTCAGCGGCACATTCTCGATCGCCTCGAGCGTCATCCCGTACTCGCGCGCCTTCGCGACCAGTGGCGCCAGGTCCTGGACGCTCCACCGGTCCTGGTTCTCGATCAGCGGCGAGTTCATCTGCACGCTGGTGACGCCGAGTTGCGCCCCGAAGCGCAGCAGCTCGTCCGTCATCACGCTGAACTGCCCGATCGCGACCCGCATCTCCGCCTCGCTCATTGCGGTTTCCCTTCCGGTCCCGGCATCGGCGCCAGGGACGTGTGCCGTGCCTCCGGCAACCAGCGTCCGGACGCACCGTGGATGTAGCGTGGCGGCATCGTAGCGCGAGTCTGGCGGGACGGGAAGCGTCCGCCATCGATCGTCGATATCGTGTATTTCGTCACGATATTGACAGCCGATTTCGCGATGCGAGAATGCGAACAACGCATCACTTTCCCATCTGAAACCGGGCGCTCATCCAGACGCGAGGCAAGGCCGCGCGTTCCGGGCGATCGTCCTCCGATCCCGGGTCCCTCACCGTTCGCTGGTTCATCTCGCACCGATCGTACGGAGGTTGGTTCCATGACCGGAATGTCGTCCCGTTCGCGCCTCACCCGTCGCCAGGCCCTCGTCCGTACCGCTGCTGGCGCCGTCGCCGGGGCCGCCAGCGCGAGCCTGCTCCCCGGCATCATCCAGGCACGACGCGCTCCCTCCCTCATCCAGTCCGGAGGCAAGCTCACCTTCTGGGGTGGTCTCATCTTTTCCGACGAGGCGAACGAACTGCTCACCAACACCGTCAACGACTGGGGCAAGGCCAACGGGGTCGAGACCGAAGTCGTGATGATCAACCAGAACGAGACGAACCAGAAGGTGAGCGCCGCGGTCGAGTCGAACACGATGCCCGATGTGCTCGATCTCGGGCTCGATCTCATGCTGCTGCTCAGCCAGACCGACAAGCTGACGGCGGTCGACGATCTCTTCGCCAAGATCGGGGACGCCCAGGGTGGCTGGATGGACTCCATCGATGCTGCCACCGATCCCGCCAAGTTCGGGGGGGGACGGATGGGCATTCCCTTCGGCGCAAGCGGCAACCTCCTCTTCGCGCGGCAGGACATCCTCGATGGCATCGGCGTCTCCGCCCTGCCGACCACATGGGAAGACCTCACCAAGGTCGCCAAGGACGCCACGTCGGACGGCGTCTACGGGATGGGGTTCGCCCTCTCGAATGTCGGCGATGGCAACCTCCAGGTCTCGGTGCTCCAGTCCTTCGGCGGTCGCATTGCCGACGACGAAGGCAAGACAGTCACCATCAAGTCGCCCGAGACCACGACGTACATGGAGTGGGTGAAGGCAGCCTGGGACAACGGCCTCTTCCCGCCGGGCGCGACGACGTGGGATGGCGCGGGCGACAACACCGCGTACCTCTCCGGGCAGGTCGTCTTCATCGCCAACACCGGTTCGGTCAGCATCAAGGCGCAGACGGACGATCCGGATCTCTACGACTCGACCTCCTATGCCTCCCTCCCGTCCGGGCCGGTGATGAAGGTCTCCAGCGTCGGGCCGAACATGCGCGCCATTCCCACGTCTACCAAGGATGTCGACACCGCCAAGGCGCTGGTGGAGCACCTGAGCAACCCGGACTTCCTAAACGCCTACTACAAGGTCGCCATCTACGGGCCGGTGCTGAAGGGGCAGGAGTCGATGGAGGCCTTCACCGACCCGATCCACGCCGGACTGCTCGACCTCGTGAAGACGGGCACGGCGCCAGCCTATCCCGATGTCAACAACGCGGCCTACGCCGACTTCAATTCGAACTTCCTCGTGCCGAAGATGATCCAGCGCGTGGTGATCGACGGCAAGACCATCGAGGAGGCCATCGACGAGGCACAGAAGCAGGGCGAAGCCATCTACGCGAAGTACGCGTAGGTTCCTGCCCGATGCCGGGGCGTTCAGCGGCGAATGCATGACACCCGCGCGGGACTGGCTGATGCCGTCCGGTCCCGCGC
>JBQCJS010000609.1:0-2432 GCA_051952485.1 Thermomicrobiales bacterium
CTATCCCGGCTGCTGGACTCAGCTTTTGCGGGCGGGGCGGGGGCAGCGCGCGGCGGCGGGAGGGCCCGGCCCCCCGCTCTCTCCCCGGAATGAACGCGCTACTTGCGCGATCGGGGGTCCAGCGCATCGCGGAGGCCGTCGCCGACGAAGTTGATCGAGAGGACGGCCACGATGATGGTGATGCCGGGTGGCAGCCAGAGCCAGGGCATCTCCTCCAGCGTCGTGATGGACTGCGCGCCGTTCAGCATGTTGCCCCAGCTGGCGGTTGGCGGCTGGACGCCGAGCCCGAGGAAGCTGAGCCCCGCTTCGAGCAGGATCGCCTGCGCGATCCCGAAGGTCGCGTTCACGATGATCGGGGTCGTGGCGTTCGGCAGGATGTGGCGGAAGATGATGCGGATGTCCGGCGCCCCGGTGGACTTCGATGCCGTCACGAAGTCGCGTTCGCGCAGGGTCAGGAACTCTCCACGCACGAGCCGCGCGATGGGCGGCCATCCCATCAGGCCGATGACCAGCATCACGTTCAGGATGCTCGGCCCCAGGATCGAGACGATCGTGATGATCACGATGATCGAGGGAAAGGAGAGCACCATGTCGGCGACGCGCATGATGACGGTATCCACCCAGCCGCCGAAGAACCCGGCCAGGCCGCCCAGCACGGTGCCGATCGCGACGTAGATGCTCACGGCGACGAATCCCACGGAGAGCGAGATGCGGGCCGCGTACATCAGGCGGCTCAGGACATCGCGGCCCTGGGCATCCGTGCCGAGCGGGTAGGCGAGGCTGGGCGGCTTGCGGTAGTTGGCCAACGAGACGGCGTTCGGCGCATGGGGCGCCAGCAGCGGCGCGGCGATGGCCACGACGACCAGGATCAGCAGCACAATGGCGCCGGCGATGGCGAGCTTGTGACGCCGGAAACGCGACCAGACGGTCGGGCTGCTGCGCGGGGTCTGGGCCGCGATGGCCGCCAGCGATGAGGGATTGGCGATGGCAGTCTGGCTCATGCGTACTTGATCCTCGGGTCGACGAGCGCGTAGATCAGGTCGGCGAGCAGATTGCTGAGCAGGATCATGATGGCGGCGATCAGGTTGATGCCCATCAGGGTGTTGTAGTCACGCCCCTGGACGGACGCGATCGCCAGGCTGCCCATGCCCGGCCACGAGAAGACCTGCTCGATGATGACGGTGCCGCCAAGGAGCATCGGCACGTTCAGCGCGACGATGGTGATGATCGGGATCAGGGCGTTGCGCAGCGCGTGGACCATCACGCCGCGTTCGTTCAGACCCTTCGCGCGGGCGACTGTCACGTAGTCCTGCCGGATCGTCTCCAGCATGCTCGCGCGGGTGTAACGGATGATCGGCGCGGCCTGGGCGAGGCCGAGCGCCGTGGCGGGAAGGATCATATGGGTGAACGAATCCCACAGCGTGCGCGGCTGACCGACGGTGTACATGCCACTGGTCGGCAGCCAGTCCAGCTTGAGGGCGAAGATGTAGATCAGCACCAGCGCCAGGAAGAATGACGGGATCGAAACCGTGAGGAATCCGAGTATCGTCAGCAGGTAATCGATGAACGAGTACTGCTTGAGCGCGGAGACGATCCCGAGCGGAATGCCGATCGCGACCGAGATCACGAGCACCGTGAGCATCAGCTTGAGCGTCGGCCAGATACGCTCGCCGATCTTGTCGCTGACTGGCACGCGATCGACGAAGGAGTAGCCGAGGTTGCCGGTGGCGGTCTCCTTCAGCCACTTCACGTAGCGGATCGGCAACGGATCGTTCAGGCCAAGCGATTCCCGCTGCTGTTCGACCCATTCCGGCCCCATGTTGGCCATCTGCTCCGGATTCATGAGCGCCGTCACCGGATCGCCGGGAGCCATGTTCACGATGATGTACATGATGACGGTGATGCCGAGCAGTACCGGAATGCTGATGGCGATTCTGCGGAGGAGAAAGCGTCCCATAGCTGGTCCCTTGCCCGAACAGGATCATCCCCACGATCGTGGGGATGATCCCGGGTGGCATTCGATTGGAGGTCGATCGCGCGAGGTTAGCCGATCGACCACTCCTCGACGTTCCAGAGGCGATTGTCGACATAGGACGGCGGAAGGAAGCCGTGCAGCCGGTTGTTGAAGGCGAAGACGGTGTTTGGCGACCAGAGGAAGACGGACGGGCATTCCTCGTTCAGGAGTTGCGCCAGCTTGGTGTAGACCACCTTGCGATCCTCCTGCGATGTTGCCTGGCGACCCTCCGCGTAGAGCTTGTCGACATCCGGGTTGGCATACCAGACGCTGTTGCCGCCGGTCGGGGTGAAGGCATTGCTCAGGTAGTACTTCGAACTGATGTTTGGGTCCGCGCCATAGACCCCGCCACCGCCGATGTAGATCTCGTAGTCGTGATCGGTGACCAGATGCTTGTTGATCTCGGCGGCATCGTATT
>JBQCJS010000610.1:0-3039 GCA_051952485.1 Thermomicrobiales bacterium
TGGCCGGAAGCGCCTTCCGGGTCGGGAGCGCATCCGGCACGATGGCGGTGACGCCGGTCCGGAACTCGTCGTGCGCGATGGTCACCTGCCCGACGCGCAGGCCGGGAACATCGGTGATGGCATTCGCGGGACCAGCCGGGAACCGCCCCGGAACGATCCCCAGCTCCCGCGCCCGCCGCCGTGCCTCACCCATGCCGTTCACCCCTCCTGGCCCTCACCTCGACCGGTCATCACGAAAGCCATTCCCGCCCATCCTGACAACCGCTCGCTATACTCGAAGCAGGCAGTTTCTCAGGAGGCATCCGTCATGGCAACCAGACCACTCCCTCCCTCCACACGCACGATTACAACGCTAGAAGCGAACGCCCACTTCGACACCGTCATCGAGGCGGTTGCCTCTGGCGTTGACGAGATCATCCTGGAACGGAACGGTGCCCCCCAGGCCGCCGTGATCTCGATGGAGGAGTATCGCCATTTGCTCGCCGTGCGTGAAGAAGAGCGGAAGAAGCGCAGAGTCGAAGCCCAGCGACAGTTGCGGGCGCTCATGGCGGAGCAGGCCGAACGCAATGCGGACCTGACCGAAGATGAGGCGGATGACCTCGCGCAACGATTCTCACGGGAGCTGCGCGAGGATCGGTATCACGAGGCCCGGGCGCGACTGCACGAGAATCACCGCCAAACCGCGCGTGATTCCGCCGGATGAGAGTGCTCGTCGACACCAACTTGCTGATCAGCGCGATGCTTTCGGTCGCCTCGCCGCCTGCTCGGGTGCTGGACCTCGGCATGGCATCGCACTTCGATCTGCTCATCAGTGCAGGCTCCATCGAAGAACTTTTCGAGAAGTGTGCGCAGAAGCCGTATCTGGCCCAGCGCATCCCGGCGTCCGCCCTCACGCGCTTCGTCGACCTGCTTTCCGTCAGCGCCACGATCCTTCCGAATCCCGAGTTGCCGCCCGAGGCCGTGACTCGCGACCCCAGGGACGACTACCTGATCGCCCACGCCGTCGCGGAGCAGATCGACACTCTCGTATCCGGGGACCGCGATTTGCTTGCGCTCGATGGCGCCTTTCCATTTCGCATCCTCGCCCCCGCCGCGTTCGTCGCCGCGCTCGAAGCGGACGACGATACCCGTTAGGATCGTCAATCAGGAGGTCTCGAACATGGCAACCAGGCCATTCGCCCCACGCGCGGCCGCCCGCACCATCACACTGGCCGAGGCGGCCACGCAGTTCGATACCGTGGTGGATGCCGTCTCCGCCGGCGAGGGTGATGTCATCCTCGAACGGGACGGCACGCCGAAGGTCGCTGTCATTTCGATCGAGGAATACCGCGACATGGTGGCGCTCCGGGAACAGGAGCAACAGCGAGAAGCGCGCCGGGCGAAAGCCCTTCGCTGGCTCAGGGAGTTCCAGGAGTCCTACGACGGTCGAAACGACGACCTTTCGGAAGAGGATTCGATGGACCTTGCCGTGCGCGCGACCAGGGAAGTTCGGGCCGAGTTGTGGGAGGAACGGCAAGAACGGCTTCGCAAATCCGGAAATGCCGAAGCCTCCGCCAAATGAACGTATTGATCGATGCGAATGTCCTGATCAGCATTATGCTTTCGCCCCGCGGCGTCCCTGGCTCAATCCTCGATCACGCCGTTGCTGGTGCCTTTCGGGTCCTTGTGAGCGAGCGCACCCTCGAGGAAGTCGTCGAGAGCTGGCGTCGCAAGCCCTATCTCACTCAGCGGGTCAGCCCGCAGCAGGCCGAAGGGTTCGTCGCCGCGATTCGGAATGGCTACACGATCCTGACGCCTATCGAGCCGCCGATCGCGCGCTATACCCGCGATCCCAGGGACGACTACCTGATCGCCCATGCGATCGCGGAGGAGGTCGACACCCTCGTATCCGGGGACCGCGATTTGCTCGCGCTCGATGGCGCCTTCCCGTTTCGCATCCTCACCCCCGCCGCGTTCGTCGCCGCGCTCGATCAGGAGTCCGGTACGAGCGATTGACGCGCGCCGGCGCTGGCCGCCATCATCCCGAACATACGATCCCGCGATTCACGACCGCCCCCGACCGGATGGACACTGCCCCGATGACCGATACCACCGCGAATGCCCGCTCCACTCGCACGCTCGCCGACTTCGACGCGCTCAGCTTCGACTGCTACGGCACCCTGATCGACTGGGAAGCCGGCCTGCAGGCGGGCCTGGCGAAGGTTGCCGCCCTCGCTCCCACGCCGCTCGATCGCGATGCGTTGCTGGAGACCTATGCCGATGCCGAAAGCGCGATCGAGCGCGAGCAGCCGACCCTCCGCTATCCGGATGTGATCGCCGCCGCGGTCCGCCGGACCGGCGACGCCTATGGCATCGCCGTCCCTGACGAGCTGGCGACCGCGATCGGCGCCTCGGTGCCGGAGTGGCCGGCGTTCCCCGATTCGGCGGATGCCCTCGCCCGCCTCCAGAAGCACGTCAGGCTCATCATCCTCTCGAACGTCGATCGCGCCTCCTTCGCGGGCAGCAACGCCCGGCTCGGCGTCACCTTCGATGCCGTCTACACCGCGCAGGACATCGGCTCCTACAAGCCGAACGCCCGCAACTTCGACTACCTGCTCGCGCATATCGGCGACCTCGGCGTCGCGCCGGGGCGGCTCCTGCATGTCGCGCAGAGCCTCTTCCACGATCACGTTCCGGCGAAGGCGAAGGGCTTGCCAACGGTCTGGATCGACCGGCGGGGCGCCCGGGAGGGGTTCGGGGCAACACCACCCCCGGCGGTCGATGTCGTTCCCGACTGGACCTTCCCCTCGATGGCCGCCTTCGCGGACGCGATGGATGCGGCACACGGCGAGGGGGAGGCCAACCGGTAGAGGCATTCCCCCGATGCCGGTGATGACGAGGCATGCGGTCGCGTGGTGTACTAGGTAATACGACGATCGCGCGTTTCACCGGAGGGCATCCATGCCTCGTTCCAGCGTCGCCACCAACGGACCCATCGCGAGCGCCGCGATCCGCCCGCTCCGTGGCGGCGCCTGCTTCCTCGATTTCATCAACACCGTC
>JBQCJS010000611.1:0-7841 GCA_051952485.1 Thermomicrobiales bacterium
GGGCGCAGGGTCAGCATCAGGCGCCGGAAGAGCCAGCGGTCCGTCTGCGCCGTCGCGGCGTGACCCGCCAGCCAGTCGTGATCCCAGCGCCGGCCACCGTAGCGGTCGATCAGCCGCGCGTTCTTCCGGAACCAGGGCACGTATTCGCTGGCGTGGATGCTGGATTCGGTGTGGAAATAGCCGAAGGTACGGAGGATCTCCGTGCGCACCCGTTCCTCGGCATCCGGCGCGACGTTGCGCCGGGCGAGTTCCGCCTTCAGGCGCGGATAGAGGTCCTCCTTGCCCCGCCGGAAGGTGGTGAACCACGCCTGGTGGTTGATCCCGCCGACCGTGAACGTCACCTCGTCGTAGGGCGCCCCCGCGACCTTCGCCAGCATCCGCGACGTGCCCTGCACCGAATGGCAGAGCCCGAGCGTGTGCACGCCCAGCGCGGAGAGGTACCAGCAGCTCATGGCCATCGGGTTCGCGTAGTTCAACACCAGCGCATCCGGGCACAGCTCCCGCATGTCCCGGGCGATCCCATCGAACACGCGGGCATTGCGCAGGAAGCGGAAGATGCCGCCCGGACCCATCGTATCGCCCACGATCTGCTCCACGCCGAACCGGCGCGGGATCTCGATGTCGTGCCGGGAGACTTCCAGTCCGCCCACCATGAACGTGATGAAGACGTAGTCGGCCCCGTCCAGCGCCGCCCGCCGGTCGTCCGTCGCCTCGATCGTCACGCCCCGGATCAGGTGCCGCTTCGCGATCGTCCGGGCATCCTGCGCGGTGCGTTCCGCGCGCTCGCGATCGACATCCATCAGCGAGAAGGTCGCCCCCCGCAGGGAGCGGAACGAGAGCATGTCCCCCATCAGCCGCAGCGGAAACTGGACCCCACCCGCCCCGACGATCGCGATCTTCGGCGGCCGGCCCGGCGAGCGCCGCCAGCCGATTCGCGCCGTCATCCCGTCTACTGCGTCGATCATGGCCGCCTCCAGATCCATTCCTCCGTGTCGTGAGCAAGCGTAGCGCCTCGGCTGTCGTGACGGGATGCCACGGTGACGATGTCGCGGAGTTCGCGCATTCCGGATAGATTGACGGGACGCGGCACGGCATCGGACCGCCATGTGTCGCCCACGTCTAACCATCCCTCGAACGCTTCGCCCTGAAGGATTCCCACCATGGCCATCACCGCCCGACAGATCGTCTTCCTGAATCCCGGCAATGCCTCGCTCGAACCGCTCGCCCTCCCCGACGACCAGCTCGCCCCGACCGAGATCGTCGTGCGCACGGTCGCCAGCCTCGTCAGCCCCGGCACGGAGGGCGCATCGTATCAGGGCCTGCTGATGCCCAGCGGCAAGGAACGCAGCTACCCGGACACGCCGGGGTACGCGAATGTCGGTGAGGTGATCGCGACCGGCGATGCCTCCGGATTCACGGTCGGCGACCGTGTCTTCTCGATGGCGAAGCATGTCTCCCACGCGCGGCTGAACACGGCGAGGGACCTCGTCGAACGGGTGCCGGACGGCCTCGCGCCGGAGAAGGCCGTCTTCGCCCGCCTCGCGATGGTCTCGATGTCGACCTTCCGCACCTCCCCCGCCCGCATGGGCGACAAGGTCGCGGTAGTGGGCCTCGGCCTCGTCGGCAACCTCGCCGCCCAGCTCGCCCAGATCGGCGGCATGGAGACCCTGGCGATCGACATCATCCCCTGGCGCACGGAGCTGGCGACGACCTGCGGCATCGAACACGTCCTGCTCGCCCCGGACGACGACGAGCTTCACCGCGATCACGCGCTGGTGATCGAGGCGACCGGGACCGCCGCCGGGGCTATGACCGGCATCAGGCTGGTGCAGCGTCACGGCGAGCTCTCACTCGTCGGCTCGCAGTGGGGCAAGGGCACGCACTCCACCGACACGCTGCGCCTGCTCGGCACGATCTTCGAGGAGTATGTCCACATCCGCTCCGGCTGGGAATGGCAGATCCCGACCCTGGACACACCGTTCGGGCCGAACGCGATCGCCCTCAATGCCCGGGCCATCCTGCGCTGGCTGGCGACGGACCGGCTGGTGGTCGATCCGCTGCTGTCCCACGTCCTCACGCCCGCCGACCCGAACGACGCCTACAGCCGCGTCGTCACCGCCAAGGACTCGACGCTCGGCATCGTCTTCGACTGGACGGCGCTTGCCTGACGCATCCCGGTCGCTGCACGGGCACGACTGAAGCGAACATCATCCCCTACCGGAGCCGGATTGGCCCCGGCCGGGGATGGACGCGGCAACGACGGCGGCCCGCAAGCATTGCGGATTCACGGCGATCAGCATCGCGTCGATCGGACGCCGGCCACGCCATAGTCGGCATGCCGCAACCGGAGCCTCAGGAAACCGGTGGTGTCGCCGACAGGTCGCCGCGACCAGCTACCGGACGTAGCTCGCCCCGTTGACGTCCACCGTCGTGCCGGTCGCGTGGCGGGCCATGCCCGACGCCAGGAAGACCACGACGTTCGCGATGTCCTGCGGCTGCGCGACCTCGCCCAACCCGGTGTCGGCGGCGGCTGGACCGACACCGAACTCGTCGATGAAGGCCTGGTTGAAGGCCGTCTCCACGAATCCCGGCGCGATCGCGAAGGCCGTCACGCCCTGCCGCCCGTACTGGCGGGCGATCGTCCGCGTCATCGCCACCACGCCCGCCTTCGCCGCCGCGTAATGCCAGTACTCAGGGTCCTCACCCCGGAAGGCCGCGCGGCTGGCAAGGTTGACGATGATCCCACCGCCCTCCTGCGCGGAGAACGTCGTCACCGCCGAGCGGCAGAGGACGCCCGGCGCGACCAGGTTCACCGCCAGCGACCGGTCCCACACCGCCAGCCAGTCGCCCAGTGGCTGCGCGATCGGCGCAGGCGGATAGATCCCGGCATTGTTCACCAGCACGTCGATCCGCCCGAACCGGGTCAAGGCGTCCGCCCACAACGCCTCGGTGGCGTGCGGATCGGCCAGGTTCGCCGTCACCGGTCGCACCGCGTCGCCAAGCTCCGCCGCCAGCGCCTCGACGCCCCCCTCGTGCACGTCGTGGGCGACAACCCGCGCCCCTGCCTCCACGAGGCCGCGGACGATCGCGCTCCCGATCCCGCCGGCAGCGCCCGTCACCAGCACCACACGGTTGTCCTCGAAGCTGATCACGCGCGTTCTCCTGCTCTCAGGCGGTCAGGACAGGTAGCCGAGATAGCCCGCATGGGCCGCGAACAGGTCGTCCGTCATCGCGTGAATTTCGTCCAGCGTCAGTAGCGCACCAGCCAGCGGATCGAGCGCGATGGCCTGGTAGACGTGCTCGCGCTTGCCGGTGATCGCGGCCTCCACCGCCAGTTCCTGCACATTCACGTTCGTGCGGTTCACCGCCGCGCACTGGGCCGGCAGGTCGCCATAGTGGACCGGCTGCACCCCGTTCCCATCGACCAGGCACGCAACCTCCACGCAGCACCCGTCCGGCAGGTTCTCGATCAGCTCCTCATTCGGCACGTTGCCGTAGATCACCGTCGGCTCGCCCGTCTCCATCGCGTTCACGATCAGCGCGCCATATTCGAGGGATGGCTTGAGCTCCGTCTTCAGGCTCTCCAGCAGGGCGCCATCGGACTCCCCGGCATCGTGCGCGCGGCAGATCTCGAGGTAGTCCCACCGGCTCGCGATGAACTCCTGCACGCGCTCTGGGTCCTTGCGGAACCACGGCACGTATTCGCTGGCATGGTGGCTCGATTCGGTGTGGAAGTAGCCGAAGGTGCGCATGATCGCCGTCCGCACCCGCTCCGCGCCACCCTCGTAGTCCGAATCGCCGCGCCCGGCGTCGCTATGGTCGCCGCTGTCCTTCGCCAGGTCGCCCGTTGCCTCCACCGCGTCACGCTGGGGAAGATGCCGCCGGATCATCGTCTCGCGCAGGCGCGGATAGAGGTCCTCGTCGCCGCGCCGGAACGTGGTGAACCACGCCTGGTGATTGATCCCGGCGCAGGTGAAGCGAATCTCGTCGTAGGGCACGTCCAGCTGCCGCGCCAGCATCCGGGAGGTCCCCTGCACGGAGTGGCAGAGGCCGACCGTGGCGATCCCGAGTTCCGTGAGATACCAGCAGTTCATCGCCATCGGGTTCGCGTAGTTGATGAGCAGCGCGTCCGGGCACAATTCCAGCATGTCGGCCGCGATCTCGCGGTACGCGGGCGCCGAGCGCAGGAAGCGGAAGACCCCGCCCGGCCCCAGCGTATCCCCGACCGTCTGGTCGAGCCCGTATTTCCGCGGGATCTCCACATCGTGCGCGTAGGCGTCCACCCCGCCGACCTGGAAGGTGACGATCACGTAGTCGGCGCCGGCCAGCGCCGCGCGCCGGTCATCCGTCGCCTCGACCGTGGCCGGGAACCCATAATGCGCTACCAGGTCCCGGGCGGAGGTCGCCGTGCGTTCCGCCCGCCCGGGATCGAGGTCCATCAGGGAGAAGGTCGCACCCTGCAACGCCGGGAAGCTGAGCAGGTCGCCCACCAGCCGCAGCGGGAAGACGACCCCGCCCGCCCCGACGATCGCGATCTTCGACCCCCGCGCGGATTCGCCCTCCCCGGACGTCCCATGCCCGAGCACCGACCCCTTCATCACGAAGCGCTTGACCATCGATTCCTCCCTGCGGCAAAGCCTGCCGTCAACGCTGAAAACCTCCCGAATCGGCCTGTCGGGTTGCAGTCAGGGCGTCGTCCATGCACCGTGATCCCTCGACGCGCTCCCTCGTGAATGGCTCGATCATCCCGGCGCCGCTTGCTCGGGATGACACACCGTGCGCATTCGCTGAATACCCTCAGCCACCCATACGTCTAGACAAGCGTCAGCGCGGCAGGTTCGGCACCCAGCCGATCGCCGGCGCGATGTGATCCGCGATGGTCTTCAACAGGCGGGCATTGTAGTCCACTCCCAGCTGGTTCGGGACCGTCAGGTAGAGGGTATCCGCCATCCGCACCGCCGCATCCGCCGCGAGCTGGTCGGCCAGGACGTGCGGCTCCCCGATGTAGCTCTTCCCGAAGCGGGATCGCACCCCGTCGAGGATGCCGACCTGGTCCCGCGTATCCTCCGCCCGCCCGCCGAAGTACCGCCGGTCCTCGTCGGTGGTGATCGGGAGCACGCTGCGACTGACCGAGACGCGTGGCTCCCGGGTGTGTCCGGCCCCCTTCCATGCCGTGTGGAAGAGCGCGATCTGCTCGGCCTGCAACTGGTCGAACGGCACGCCGGTGTCCTCGGTGAGCAGCGTGCTGCTCATCAGGTTCATGCCCTGCTCGCCCGTCCAGGTCGCGGTGGCCCGCGTCCCGGAGCCCCACCAGATGCGGTCGCCCAGACCCGGCGATTGCGGCTCGATCGCCAGCCCGCGCGAGGAGCCGGTCATGGCCGGATTCGATACCGCCATCGGCTCGCCCGCGATCGCCGCCCGGAACACCTGGGCGTGCACCCTCGCCATGTCGGCGTCGGTCATCCCCTCGTCCGGCAGGTAGCCGAAGGATTCGTATCCCCGCAGCGCGGGTTCCGGCGATCCCCGGCTGATCCCGAGCTGCAACCGGCCGCCGCTGATCAGGTCCGCCGCGGCAG
The DNA here is from genome assembly GCA_051952485.1 of Thermomicrobiales bacterium. Lineage (GTDB taxonomy): Bacteria > Chloroflexota > Chloroflexia > Thermomicrobiales > UBA6265 > JASGDN01. Next base: position 5,577 of record JBQCJS010000611.1, read on the forward strand.
CCTGCTCGGCCATCGCCAGCGGGTTCTCGTACCGCATGTCGATCACCCCGGTGCCGATCTCGATCCGGCTCGTCCGCGCGGCGATGGCGGCCAGCAACGGAAAGGGGCTTGCGAGCTGCGGCGCGAAGTGATGCACCCGCACCGCCGCCCCGTCGATGCCGATCTCCTCCGCCGCGACGGCCAGCTCGATGGTCTGCACCAGCGCGTCCCGCGCCGTGGGCGTGCGGGAACCGGGGATGGCCTGGTAGTGCCCGAACGACAGGAACCCGATTCGCTTCTTCACTCCGTCTCCCTCGTTCAGCCTCGTTGCACCGATCGTGCCCGCATCATAGCGCGATGCCCCGGGTGCGGCGAGGGACATATGATGTCAGTGGCCACGCCCAAGACGGGGATGACATCCATCGGCGCTTTTGCACAAACGACCCGGGAGCGGCAGGCAAGGGTTGCCCCCGGCACATTCCTGCGGCGGGCCGTCGGCTTGCCGTGTTTGGGCGTTTCGCCTACGATCCGCCGTGCCTGCACCTTCATCCGGCCGCAGGCAGGGTCATCGACTCATCGCGTCCCATCCGACCGGTTCGCACGCGCGAACCATCGCATGAAGGGCGGACCGATCCGCCCGGAGGTCGTCCCGATGCACGCTCGTTCCCCGAAGTCCGCAGTATCCCCTGACGCGACCTCGGCCGCGCCGGATGTCCAGTCACAGTGGAACCAGTGGGCGCTCAGCCGCCGGTCCATGCTGAAGACCAGCCTCGCCGGGGTCGCCGCCGCGGCCATCGCCAACGGCGGCATGCTGCCGATCCGCTCCGTCGCGGCCCAGGACGACGCCACGCCCGTCGTCGGCGGCTCGCTCTCCATGAGCCTCGCCGATGACGACGTCCAGAGCTTCGACCCGATCGTCCCGACCGACAACATGTCGATCTGGACCATGCTCCTGATCTACGACCAGCTCATCCGCGTCGCTCCCGATGGCGTCAGCCTGGAACCCGGCCTCGCCGAGAAGTGGGAGATCAGCGATGACTTCCTGACCTACACCTTCCACCTCCGCGACGCCACCTGGCACGACGGCAGCGCCGTCACCGCCGACGATGCCGCCTTCTCCATCAAGCGCGCCGCGACCGACCCGGCATCCACCTGGGGATCGATGATCTCGGTCCTGAAGAGCGCCGAGGCCAAGGACGCCAAGACGCTGGTGATCACGCTGAACTCGGTGTGGGCGCCATTCGAGGCCGATCTCGCCCTCTTCGCGTGCAGCATCATCCCGAAGGCCGCCTACGAGGCGCAGAAGGACAAGCTCTTCGACAAGCCGATCGGCTCCGGCCCGTTCGTCTTCGACTCCTGGAACAAGGGATCGGAGATCGTGCTCAAGAAGAACGCCAGCTACTGGGAGGCGGGCAAGCCCTACCTCGACGAACTGCACTTCATGGTGCTCACCGACGCGAACGCCCGCATGCTCCAGTTCCAGGGCGGCGACCTCGACATCGTGACGGCCGTGCCCTACAGCCAGATCGAATCGCTGAAGTCGAACGCGGACGTCGTCGTGCTCCAGGACGCCGTCGCCCGCACCGACTACGTGATGATCAACAATGGCCGCGCGCCGTGGGACGACAAGAACCTGCGCCAGGCCATCAACTACGCGATCGACAAGGACACGCTGCTGGCGAACGTCCTCTTCAACAACGGCAAGATGGCGAACACCTACCTGCCGCTCATGGCCGGGCATACGGATGAGGTACCCGGGTACCCATTCAACCTCGACAAGGCGAAGGAACTCGTCGCCCAGTCCAAGGGCAAGGATGGCTTCAAGGGCGAGCTCCTGATCGCCTCCGGCGATACCGTCGGCGACCAGCTGGCGCAGATCATCGCCTCCCAGCTGAAGGAGATCGGCGGCGAGATCACCGTCACCAGCATGGAAGGCGCCGCCCGCCGCGAGAAGGTCCGCGTGAACATGGACTACGACTTCAGCATCGGCTACTACACGACCGACATCATCGATCCCGACGAGCTCACCTCCTTCGCGGTCGCCAGCACGGGCGGCGCCATCGCGAAGTGGTCGAACTACAAGAACGACGAGGTCGATACGCTCACCACCCAGGCCGCCCAGGAGCACGACTGGCCCACGCGCGAGAAGCTCTACGCGCAGATCCAGCAGATCCACTCCGACGATGCCCCGATGATCTTCCTCTTCTATCCCACCGGCGGTGTGGCGACCTCGTCTGCCGTCCAGAACTTCAAGGTCCTCCCCACCGGCAACTACCGGCTGTGGGA
>JBQCJS010000612.1:0-9469 GCA_051952485.1 Thermomicrobiales bacterium
CGGCGGACGCGACGCCTGCCGCATCCCCGGCGTCCACCCCCGCGAGCGGAACGCCAGCCGCCGCGCGGAAGGCGAATCCGCAGATCGTGGCCCTGAAACTCGGCTCGTAGCGGCCCGGCGAAGCGCCATGAGGGGAGGCCGGCCAAGAATGGCCGGCCTCCCTTGGGCGAGGGCGCGTTATGCCGCCGTGGTGAGGAAGAAGCCGTTGCCGTCCGGGTCCTCAAAGTGGGCGCCGCGGGCTCCCCACGGCATGTCGTCCGGCGCCATCGTGAAATGGACGCCCTTCTCCGCCAGGTCGCGATAGGTGGCATCGACGTCGTCGCAGAGCAGCGAGATCCCGGTGGGCGATCCTGGCTGCCGGTCGCCCATGATGCCGACGCCATTGAGGGCGAGTTCCGCGCCGCCGCCCGGCGGCATCACGGTGACGAAGCGGTAGCCATCGCCCATCACCTGGTCGATGGCGAGCGTCCAGCCGAGCACCTCGGTGTAGAAGCGGATCGCCGCCGCCTGATCGGAGACGACCACCGCCGCGGAATGAACCTTCGTGATCATGGCGCTCCTGCCTTCACCCTTAGCCGAACGGGCCTGCGCCGCATCCGGCGCCCGGCCATGACAGGAGTGTACGTTCGGCGAGGAATGGGGGCTTCTTCCTGCTTGCGCCAGCCCGGCCCTTCGTCTTGCATGACCTGGCACCTGCTCGCTTGATCGGGCCGTCATTCAGGCCACACCGCGACGGGCCATCCACCCCACAAAGCGGTTCGGCCGGACTGCCAAGCGATTCTTTCGGACCACAACCACTACGTAGGGCGAACCCTCGTAGTGGTTGCTGCGGCCGGTGGTTCGCCGGGACCTCAGCACAGGACAAGGACGGCGAGACGAGGTACTCAGCGGGCGACGAGTTCCGCCGCGTGGCCCATCGCGCGGTCGTGCCCGAATGCCGGGGCGAGGTGGGCGAAAGCATCGCGCACGATGGTGGAGGCGGCGTTGACCGTCGGGAAGTCGAGGGCGGGCAGGGCGATGAGGACCGGCGCATCGTAGGGGGACGCTTGGCGGATCGTGAGCGGGATCGGGCCAGTCGCCTGGCCTGGGGAGACCGCGACCGGGCCGTCCGCCGTGGCGACCCGCATGGTGCGCGCGGGGAGCAGCCGGTCGACCGCGCTGCCATCAGCGGGCACGATAGCGGAGAGCACCTGGTAGGTCCCGGCGGGCGCACCGGTGATCGTGAACGACTCGTTCGGGTCGATCCGCTGCCCGGCGACGGGCCGGCTGCGGGCGATCGAGGTCGGGAAGAGCCCGACGTAGGCGCGCCAGCGTCCGCTCAGCTCGTAGCTGTTCGTGAAGAACCCGTCCACCGTCGCCGAAGACTCCGCCAGCATCGGCGTGCGCTTCATGGGTCGCCGGTCGGCGGCGTCGAGCGTCTCCAGCACCTCCGGGAGGGCGCGGAAGGTTGCCGGGCCGATGCCCACCAGCTGCTTGAAGCGGGTCGAGAAGGTGCCCAGGCTGTCGTACCCCACCTCGAAGCAGATGTCGGTGATGGAGCGGTCGGTGGTGAGGAGGAGTTCCTTCGCGCGCTCGTAGCGGAGGGCGGTGTGGAACTCGCCCGGCGGGATGCCCACCACCTGCCGGAAGAGCCGCGCGAAGTGGAACGGGCTGAACGACGCGATCTCCGCGAACTGATCGAGCGTGAAGGGGATATCCGGGGTCGCGCGCATGGCGGCTATCACGCGCTCCACGGCGGCGATGTGGTCATCGGTGATCGTGAGAACCGGATCGCTGACGGAGACGGTTGCCAAGCTCGCTCGCCTTTCCACCCGAAAAGAGTGCGTACATACGCGGGTCTGTGACAACCAGTCTACCATATGGTGAACGCATGTTCTACCTGTCCGTACAATAAATCTCCGTGAACGTTCAGCCCCGAACGAGCCAGGGGAGGTCACGTGCGTGACCTCCCCTGCGGTGGCGCGCCGATTGGCGGAATCTAGGGGGTGTGCTGGGTCCAGGGGTGATCCGAGTGGAAGGAGCGCTCTCGACCCCGCGCTCGGGTACCGTGGTGCCGATCAGGCAAAGCGGGGCAACAGCTCCTTCTCCGCGAACCGGATGTATCCCTCCTGGTCCGGGCCGATCTGGTGCAGGTAGACGTGGGTGAAGCCGGCATCGACATACTGCTGGATCTGCTCCAGGTATTTCTCGACGTCCGAGCCGCAGACGACCTTCTCCGCGACCGTCTCCGGGGTCACCAGTTCCGTCGCCGCGTCGTAGTAGGCCGGCAATGCCAGTTCCTGGCTCATCTGGCCCGGCAGGGCGGAGTAGCCCCAGATGTCCCGCGCCGTCTGCATCGCCTCCCGTTCGTCCTCCGCCCAGCAGACCTGCATCTGGCCGTACTTCGGCTTGCCGTCGCCGCCCGCGCCGGCGAACGCCTTCACCGTCTCCGCGTCCGGCGCGGTGCTGATCAGCCCGTCGCCGATCCTGCCTGCCAGCTCGCCCGACTCGGGGCCGGACGCCGCGACGTGGATCGGCGGCAGGGTCTCGGGCAGCGTGTAGAGCCGCGCGTTCTCGACCGTGTAGAAGTCGCCGTAGTGCGTGGTGTACCCGCCCTCCCACAGGGAGCGGATGACCTGCACGGCCTCCTCCAGCATCGCCTGGCGGCGGGAGATGGGCGGCCAGTGCGCGCCGGTGATGTGCTCGTTCAGGTATTCGCCGGTGCCGACGCCGAGGAAGAACCGTCCCGGCAGCATGTCACCGATGGTCGCGGCGGCCCGCGCCACGATGGCCGGGTGGACGCGGATGATCGGCGCGGTGACGCCGGTGCCGATCTCGATGCGGTCGGTTACCTGGGCGATGCCGCCGAGGGTGCTCCAGACGAACGGGCTCTCACCCTGGCTGTCCATCCACGGGTGGAAGTGGTCGGAGATGAGGGCGAAGGGGAATCCGGCCTCCTCGGCGCGGCGGGCCTGGGCGACGAGGTCCTGTGGACGGAACTCTTCACTGGACAGCGTGTAGCCAAGCTGGATCATGGGGGAAATCCTCTGGTGCGGGCCGTGTACCCGCTGCCCTTCAGACCACGACCCGTGCCACCGGAGTGGGACCGGCAGGGAGCGGTGCGGGACGATGCGGAAACCGGATGATTGGGGTGTGGGCAGGGATGCCATAGGGCGCATCGGCACAGCGTGGCGTTCACCCACCCCGTCGATGCGGCACTCGTGGCCGCGGGCGGGAGCCGGCGGGCATCCCGAGCCCTTCGGCTGCGCTCAGCGTGAACGCCGCCGGGCACTGCATTCGCCCAGGAAGGCGCGAGAACGTGTCATCCCGAGCGGAGCGGTACAGTCGAGTCGATGGCATTCCGGATGGAGCGGAGTCGAGGGATCGGGTTGCAAGAGGAACGTCGTCCATGCAGCGTGATCCCTCGACTCCGCTGGATTGCCCATGCAGCCAAGACGCATGAACCGCTCCGCTCGGGATGACTCTCTCAGAGAATGGGAGCAGAGCGGGCGAGGCTGACCCACGGGATGACTGGCGCCATGCCTTGGTCCTGACCTGTCGCCTGCCCGCTCTGCCGCATGGGACGGGGGTCACCGAAGGGGTCGGATGCGGGCATGGTGGTGGCGGGCGATCGCCGTCTGCAGCAACCCAAGCCCCTGCGGGGATCGTTCCTGCACGCACGTATGGCTTCGTGCGAGGCACCCCCAACGCTATCGAACTGCTCGGGGGCGCAAGAGTGACTGGCAACAGGCAGGTTCCCTCGTTAGGGCCGGCCCTTGGGGCGCTTGTTCCTCTGCAAGACACGGCGGCCACAAGGGCCGCATCTACGAGCCAGCCTCCCCTGTTCGGTCAGAAGTTCGCCCTATTGCCCGGTCGCTCTGGGCGTCGCGTTCGTCGGGACCTGTCGCGCTGCGGATGTCATGTCGGCCGACCAAGCGTACATCGTTCAGCAAGACGGTGTAGTTGAGGATCTGGAGGAGGGATCGTATGACCAACGACAGCCGGGCGGGAGATTCGCCGTTGCTGCGGGATGCGGATGCGGCAGATTTCGCCTGGGTCCTGGATGCCCACCGGGCGGTCTATCTCGACGCCCTGGGGTGGCCCGCATCGTTCCTGCCCGTGGTCGAGGGGCTGCTGGCCGGCATCGGCCCCCGCCTGCTCGCCACGCGGGATGATCCGGAGCGGCGGGAGCGGTCCTGGATCGCGGAGGTGGCCGGCGAGCGGGTGGGCGCCGTCTTCCTCGTGGCCCACGATACCGATCCCGCTGCCGCCAAGCTGCGGATGCTGGTGGTGACCGAGGGCGCGCGGGGGCACGGCGTTGGCTCGGCCCTCGTGGCGGCCGCGATCGCCTTCGCGCGGGAGGCAGGCTGCGCGCGGATCGACCTCTGGACGGAGGATTCGCTGGTGGCGGCGCGCCGTCTCTACGCTCGGGCCGGGTTCCGGATCGTCGCCACGGCGCCCAGCGAGACGGTGCCCGGCAACACTGCCGAGACGTGGAGCCTCGACCTCGTGCCAGCCCTGTGAACCGGGGCGCTCCCACGGTCAGGCCAGCAGTACCGCGATCAGCGTCAGTCCCGTCGCCACCAGCACGATCGGCACCGTCACCAGGCTGACACGCAGGTAGTCCCCCGTCGAGATCGCGATCTCCCGCCGCCGCACCAGGGTCAGCCAGAGCATCGTCGCCAGCGAGCCGTAGGTCGTGAGCGCCGGGCCGATGTTCACGCCGACCAGCGTGCCGTAGGCCAGGGCGTCCCGCACCGCGGGGGGGACCCCCTCCACGATCGAGAGCGCGAGCACCGTCATGGGGATGTTGTTGACGATGTTGCTGCCGATCGCGCCGCCCAGGATGCCAGTGAGCGCCGCCAGGGCCGGGTCGTGCGGGATGGGGATGGTCCGGCCCGCCAGGAACTCCCGCCGGACGCCCTCCACCACCACGGTCATCGCGATCACGAAGACGAAGATCCCCGGCGAGAGGTCATGCCGCAGCTGCCGGGTCGTCAGCAGGCCGCGCGCGGCGGCCAGGATCGCCAGCAGGCCGCCACCGCCGATCGCCGCCCACCAGAGCGGCCGGTCGGCCAGTCCCAGCGCGAAGATCGCCGCCAGCGTCGCGGCGGTGATGCCTCCCGCCACGACCAGCCAGCGGTCGAGGGCGATCGGTTCGAGGTCGTCCGTGGCGAAGCGTTCCGGGATGCGGTCCCGGAAGAGCCAGAGGAAGAGCCCGAGATTGACCGCCGCCGCGACGAGGTTCGGCAGCCACATCGTGCCCACGAACCGCGCGAACCCCGGTTCCAGCCGCGCGAAGACAAGCAGGTTGGTGAGGTTGCTCACCGGCAGCATCAGGGAGGCCGTGTTCGCCACGAAGACGCAGGCGAAGAGGAAGGGCACCGGATCGAGCTTGCGGCGCACGGCGACGGTCGCGACGATCGGGGTGAGCATGATCACGGTGACATCGAGCGAGAGCGTGGCCGTCACCAGGGCGCCGAGCGTGAAGAGGAAGATGTAGAGGCGGCGTCCGTGGCCGCGCGCGAGGCGCACGCAGCCCTCGGCGAGCGCCGCGAAGACGCCGGCCCGTTCCGCGACACCGGTGAGGAGCATCATGCCGGCCAGGAAGAGGAGCACGCTCTTCGTCTGGCCAGCGAGTCCGGGGACTGCGGCCAGGGGCACTGCCCCGATCACGACCATGCCGGCCGCGCCGGCGAAGGCATACCACGCCTCCGAGCGGTCTCCCGGCCGGACGAGCATCAGGATGAGCGTGGCCGTGAGGATCGCCAGCACCAGCGTGGCGCGGAGGAGGTCGGTCATGCGCGAATCGTACCCGTCGCGCCGGTCCGGCGGGAGGATGGACAGTGCGGGGGAATTGCCCGGCGCGGCAATCCACGGTACGCTGGTCGGAATACGCGTTGCCGCTCCGCTGGTTCGGCCAGCATCGTCGTCGCCCCGCCCTTCCGTCCGGAGTAAGTCCGATGGCCATCGTTCCCCCCGTCGCCCCCGAAGTCGCCGACTCCGCCGCCATCAAGGCGAGAGTGCTGGCCAATCGCGTCACGAGCCTGGAGGACCTGCGCGCCGTCGTCGGGCAGGCGCACGAGGACATTCTCAACAAGCACACCGCCTGGCTGACGCCATCGATCCGCGAGTTCATCGCGGCGGCGCCCTTCTTCGCGCTGGCGTCGTCCGATGCGCAGGGGAACTGCGACGTGACGCCGCGCGGCGATGCGAAGAGCGTGATCCAGATCATCGATGACGAGACGATCGTGATTCCGGACCGCCTCGGCAACAAGCGGGTGGACACGTTCCGCAACATCCTGGAGAACCCGCACGTCGGCCTGCTCTTCTTCATCCCCGGCGTGGAGGAGGCGCTGCGCATCAACGGCCGCGCCACGATCACCGTCGATCCGGAGATCCTGGCGAGCATGGCGCTGCAGGGGAAGTCGCCCAACCTCGGGATCGTGGTCGAGATCGACGAGGTCTTCGTCCACTGTGCCCGGGCGATGCTGCGGGCGCGGCTCTGGAAGCCGGAGACGTGGCCGGATGACGACACGATCCCGACGCTGGCCCAGATCTGGAACGAGCAGAAGAACCTGCCTCCCCCCGACGAATCGGCCGGCAAGCGCCAGGAGGCCTACCGCGAGGTCCTCTACTAGGCCGCACGGTTGGCCCGCCATCCCGTCCCGTTGCCCTGGAAAACCTGTGTAGCACGGCATCGCGACGGGATGCCGGGAGAGACGCCATGCGCGTTGTGGTCATCGGTGGCAGCGGCCATATCGGAACCTTCCTGATCCCCCGGCTCGTGCGCGCGGGCCACGATGTGGTCGCCATCAGTCGCGGCACCAGCAGGGCCTACATCGATGCGCCAGAGTGGACCGCAGTGCAGCAGGTCGCCGCTGACCGCCAGCAGGAGGACCGCGATGGCGTCTTCGGTGACCGGATCGTGGCGCTCAGGCCCGATGTCGTGATCGACCTGCTCTGCTTTACCCTCGATTCGGCGGTTGCCCTGGTCGACCGCCTGCGAGGGACAACCGGTCAACTCGTGCACTGCGGGTCCATCTGGCGGTATGGGCCCAGTCGCAAGGTGCCGATCACCGAGGATGCTGTCGACGCCGCTGGGCCACCGTTCGATGAGTACGGCATTCAGAAGCAGCAGATCGCCGCGATGCTGAACGAGGAGACCGCCGCTGGCGGCCTGCTCACGACCTCCATCCATCCCGGCCACATCGTCGGTCCGGGCTGGCATCCGACCGGCCCGCTGGGCAATGTCAATCCAGATGTCTGGTATGCCATCTCCGCCGGTCGGTCCCTGCAGGTTCCCGGGAGCGGGACCGAGACGATGCATCACGTCCATGCCGACGATCTCGCCCAGGCGTTCGAGCTGGCAATCACCCATCGCGAGCAGGCCGCTGGCGAGGACTTCAATGTCGTCGCGCCTGCTGCGCTCGGTGTGCGCGGCTACGTCGAGATCGCGGCGGCCTGGTTCGGGCAGACCGTGACGCTGGAAACGGTAAGCTGGGAACAGTTCCGCGCAACCGTATCGGCGAACGATGCGCAGGGCAGCTGGGGGCACCTCCACCGGAGCCATTGCTTCAGCATCGAGAAGGCCAGGACGCTTCTGGGATATGCGCCGAGATACCAGCCTGAAGACGCCATCCTCGAATCCATCCGCTGGCTCATCGAACACAACCAGCTCGACGTTGCCCGTCCGATCACGGCCTGACACCGAATCCGGATCGACCCGACGTGTCCGGGTGTGTTGTGGGTGCGGGGCCGGTCGCGAAGCGGCCATCGTTTCGGGCTGACCCAGCCGGAGTGCGGGCCGACCCGAAGACAGCCGCACAACGAACGGCGATTGGGCATGGGGATTCCACCTGAAGGCCACCAGGGCCGGGGTCGTGCCACGCGGCATGACCTCGGCCCGTAGTGTCAGGGGCTATCCATCCTCCCCTTGATATGTTAGTCTCTATCACAAGGGTCCCGAACGGATAAGGCAATGGAGCGAGGTCGCGGCGTCACACCGTGGGCGCGAGCATCGCTGTGTGTGCAGGGGGTGGTTCATGCGGATGCGCAGGCTTCAGGGATGGCGGCACGCGGTCGCGTCGGTAGTGGTGATGTTCTCCTGCCTCGGTGGGCCGGCCCTGGCCGGGGCGCAATCGGCCACGCCCGAGGCGTCCCCCGCGGCCTCGCCCGCAGCGGCATCGGCAGCCGGGCCGGTACTGACCATCCCGCGCGATATCCCGGTCGACCTGGCCGCCATGACGCTGTTCGCCCAGGAGATGGACCCGGCGTTCCAGACGGTCGGCGGCTACCTGCTCGATGTGGAAGGCATTGTGGCGCAGCAGCGGCTCATCCCCTCCGACCCGCTGCGGGCCCGGCTGGAGGATGCCGGCCTGATTGCCCAGTACGGCAGCTACGGCGGCGAGTTCGGTGCCGACTACGCCTATGTCGCGGCGGGCTGGAGCCATGTCGAACTCTATGCGGATGCCGAAGGCGCCACGAAGGGCGTCGCCCTCCTCTTCGATGGCGCGCTCGATCCCAACGCCACGCCCGTTGCCGACGCCCCGGTGATTGGTGACGAGGCGCGGCTGACGCGGACCACCGTGGTCGATCCGGACACCGGCGAAACCTCCCGGCTGGTCGACTATTCGTTCCGGGTCGGGACGTTGACGGCGGGCGTCACGCTGTTCGCCTACGACGGCAGCGAGCCGGACGCGGACAAGGCCATTGCGCTGGCGAAGCAGATGCTGCCGCGGGTCGAGCGCGGCCTGGCCGCGAAGTCCACACCCACCGGGCCGTTCTTCACCACGCTCCGGGTCGAGGGCCGCAACGGCTACGCCACGGGCACGGCACTCGAGGGGTATTCCTTCCTGGACGGTGTGGCGCCGGTCGAACTGGACGACACGCCGGATGCGTGGGAGGCCCGGCAGGAGAGCCTGGCTACCTCCGGGGTGCAATCCCTCTACACGACGACGGTCTACCTCCTGCCCGACGGCGAGACCGACTACAACCGAAGCCTGACGGTGAGCGCCGGAGTCTTCGTCTTCTCCACGCCGGAGGATGCGGCGGCGTTCGCCAGGAGTTCCGCCGAGGGGTACATCGCGCTGGTCGGGCCGACCTTTGCCACCATCACGGTGCGCCCGGATGCGCCGGCGGGAGGATCGGGCGTCGATTTCAGCTTCGACCAGGACGATGGCAGTGTCTCGTCCGGCATGCACCTCTGGGTGCCGGTGGGGAACACCGTGATCAGCATTGCGGCCGACCGTGAGGGCGGCGTCCCGGAGGACGGGATCGATGCCCTGATCGACGCGCAGCGGTCCTGCCTGGAGCGTCCGGCGGAGCAATGTGCCCCGGTTGCACTGCCGGCGGCGTTCGGCGGCTGACCGATCGGTTCGGACAGGGACGGGGCGGGGGGGGGCCCCCAGCCGCCCCCCCCCCCCCCGCGCCGGGGGGCCGCCCGGGGGGCCCACCTACCGGGGGCGATAAACACCCCCCGGGCCCCCCA
>JBQCJS010000613.1:0-6055 GCA_051952485.1 Thermomicrobiales bacterium
TGACGATGGAACAGGACACGATGCTGGACGGAGAGCCGTTGCGGCTGGCGAACGATCATGGCTGCTTCGGCTGCGGGAAGCTGAACGATTTCGGGTTGCAGATGGAGTTCCGGGAGAACCCCGAAGGCGATGGGGTGTGGGCGCGCGTGGTGCCGGCTCCCCGCTTCGAGGGGTACATGGGCGTGATTCACGGCGGGGTCGTCACCGCCATGCTGGACGAGGTGATGGCGTGGTCGCTCTACCGTGACGACGCCTGGGGCATGACAGCCCAGATGAGCGTGCGATTCCGGAAACCGGTGGTCGTCGGGGAGCCGGTGCGGGCGATCGGGCACATCGTGACGCAACGCGGGAGGCTCTACGAGACCCGCGGCGAGTTGCGGCGCGAATCGGACAACGTCCTGCTCGCGGATGCAACGGCGACCTTCATGCGGGTCAGCCAGGACCAGGCCGATGCCTGGAACGCGCGCTACAACGGCGATCCGGCGGCGTCCGGGGAGTCCGGGCGATGAAGGTCTACCTTGGCGGACCGATGTTCGTCGCGGCGGAGGTCCGCTACAACCTCTGGCTGGCGGGCGAACTGCGCAGGGCCGGGTTCGAGGTCTACTGCCCGAACGAGAGCGAGCCGATCAACGACAAGACGCGCACCGACATCACGGCCCGCAAGATCTACGAGGCGGATCGCGAGGCGCTGGAATGGGCGAATGTCTACCTGTGCCAGGTGAGCGAGGATTCGGGGACGAACTGGGAGGCGGGGTATTTCGACTGCCTCTCCCGCTATGTCGACCCGGCGAAGCACTGGGGCGTGATCGGCCTGGCGACGGACATCCGGTTGCAGTCGCCTCCGCATCCGGATCGGTATGGCGTGGAGAACCTCGCCTGGTCGATCAATGCCTTCGTCGTGGGCGGCCTGCAGGCCTCGCTGGGCATCGTCGAGCGTGAGGATGCCCTGATCGCGCGGCTGGCGGCGATCAGGGCAGAGCGGGAGGGATAGTTCCTTTCGGGCGTCTGTCCGGAGCTCAGTCCTCGATCCCGTTCGCGGCGTGCTGCTGCGCCGTGGACACGAGCAGGTTCAGGGCGCGAAGCAGGTCGCCGATGCTGCGATCGTCGAGCAGGAAGAGGGCGAGTTCCGTCTCGGATTCGTTGAAGGCGAGGATGTCGTCGTCATCGCCGCCATCCTGGCTGGCCTGCTGGATGGCGCCGAGCCATTGCGCGGCCTGTTCGTTGGCGGAACGGAGCAGCTGGAGCAGCTCGTCGGCGGAATTGGCGCGCACACGGTTCGTCTGGGCCTCGGAACGGAAGGTGGCGGGGTCCGGCTCCAGCTCGGGCGCCGGTTCGGCGGGGGCGCCGGCCAGCGCGCGGTAGGTGCCGGGCGTCGTGGCGATGATGAAACCGCGGTTGTCGCTCTCCCCGTGGGCGACGGCGCGGGGACCCGGGGAATCGCGCTCCGCAGCCTGCTGCAGGGTGGCGAGTCCGGATTCGTAGAGTTCGCGGCCCGTGTGCCCGTCGCCGCCCCGTTCGTCGAGCAGATAGCCATACACGAGGAAGGCGGCGGGACCGACGGATGACTCGAGCTGGATCGTGAAGATCGCGGCATTCGCGTCACGCTTGATGGCGGACAGGTCGTTCGCGAGGGAGACGTCCTCATCGTCCAGGCCAAGCACCTCGGCGAGGAATCCGGCGGCGGCGATGGCCATGTCGTCCGGCTCGGAGGCGGCCAGGGCATCGTCGGCCGATTCGTCGTAATACTGGGTCATGGGAACGATCCTCTCCGTCAGAGGCTGCGGGGTACGGACATCGAATGCCATCCATGATACGACCCATGCCGGTGTCTCCGGCAAGCGGGTTGCCGCTCCTGGATGGGAACTGGCCCTATGATAGGCCCTGGAGGTACATCATGACTGATCCGTCTGGTCGCATGGACCGGTCCCTGCCGGTCGCGGACCTGCTGGCCGCCGCGCGCGGCATGGTGGAGAAGGCCTACGTGCCGTACTCGGGGTTTCCGGTCGGGGCGGCGGTGCTCACCGCCGATGGCTCGATCGTGACCGGCGTGAACGTCGAGAACGCGAGCTACGGCCTCACCTGCTGCGGCGAGCGGAATGCCGTCTTCGCCGCGGTCGGGCAGGGGCACCGGACGATTCGCGCGGTCGCCATCAGCACGCCGCGGGCGCCCGGCGCCACGCCATGCGGAGCGTGCCGCCAGGTGCTGAACGAATTCAAGCCGGAGGAGGGATCGATGGCGATCATCCTCGACGGCCCGGACGGTCCGATCGTGACCGATCTCGATACCCTCCTGCCCTCCGCGTTCGGCCCGCGCGACCTGGACTAGTCCTTCCCGCGGCGCCACGATCTGCTGCTCCCTGCGTGGCCTGGTTCGTGCATCTATAGGTCTATCCGTTCTCGGGGAAGGCTCTTCTCACCGATGTCTGCCCCCTCCGCCGAGGCGAGGTTTTCAGGAATGGTCTGAGGGGCATCAGTGGACCGGGAACGTGGGAGACCTCCGGGACTGCCAGTGATGCTGCATGGGAGAGCACGATGCCTGGACGATCGTTGAATATCGAGTGGCGGGAATCGGCGGACGATCTCTATCGACGGTACGAGCAGGAGCGAAACGGCCATCGCAAGGTCCGCCTCCAGGCCTTCTGGCTCCTGCATCGCGGGTACCAGATCGGGGAGGTCGGCAAGGAGGTCCAGGTCGATTACCGGACGATCCAGCGCTGGATCTCGTGGTATCGCACCGGCGGGATCGAGGCCGTCATCCAGCGGACGCCGGGCCATGGCGCACCAGGCCGGCCGTCCCGCCTCAAGCCGGACCAGGTGGAGTCGTTGGTGCAGAAGGCGTCCAAGGGCGAGTTCCGGACCGTCTGGGACGCGGTGGATTGGGTCCAGCGCCAGTTCGGCGTCACCTACACCTACACGGGGATGCACGCCCTGCTCTCGCGCAACGCGGCCGGGGCACGCTGACCCCGACCGGAGCGGTTGGCCACGACCGTGCCGGACAGACGCCGGGATGTCCCGATTCGTGGGGGTATCCCGGCGTCGTGCTGCCCGGCTCGTCCATCACGGGGAATTCCGGAAGGAATACGCTGAACCGTCTTGACGGTTTCGTGAATGTGCGCGAAAACCATCAGTGATCGGTTGCTCCGTTTCACGTTCCCGCCGATTCCGCTCGGCGACGATCACCATGACGCTGCGGCGGCGGAATCGGGGCGATCAACCGGCCACAATGATGGTTTCCCGCGAATTCCGTGAAAGTGACACGCGTCGTGCCTCGCGCCAAATTGACAGAACTTGAAGGGTTCCTCACCACGTCATCGGTGGCGGAACTGCTCGGCCTCTCCCCGTATCTCATCAAGGCCAGGATCTCGGACGGGGTGTTGCCCCCGGCGACGCGCGTCTCCGAGGCGGGGGTGCTGCTCTTCGACAACGCATGGGTGACGGAGGCACGGATGGCGCTTTCCTCCGTCCAGCGCCGGAAACGGCGGCGGGGGGGCCGGGGCGCCCAGCCCATTCCCGCACCCGACCAGGTGCTCGGGCACCGGATGGGCGAGGCTGGCTGGCTGCCGGGCTGGCAGGACATCGTCCGCTACTTCCGGGAGCTGGATGCGGCCAGCCCGAATGTCCGCGTGGAGGAACTCGGCGCATCGACGAGCGGACTGCCCTACATCGTCGTCTACGTCGGAGCGGCCGAGTCGATCCAGCCCGACGCCCTGGAGCGGAACCGGGAGTTGCTGCAGCAGCTCTGGGACCCCCGCGCGCTGGCGCCGGAGGAGTTCGAACTGCTGGTGAACGAGGCCCGGTCGGTCGGGATCGTCCTCGCCACGCAGCACTCGAACGAAATCGGCGCGGCGCTGATGACGCTGGAACTGGCCTACGACCTGGCGACCCGGGAGGACCGGCTGGCGCAGGACATCCTGGAGAACACCGTCACCGTGATCGTGCCGAGCCACAATCCGGACGGTCTCCAGATGATCGCGGAGTGGTACGAGCGCTGGCTGGGGACCGAGTACGAGGGTGTCGAGATGCCCTGGCTCTATCACCCCTATACCGGGCACGACAACAACCGCGACTGGTTCATGCTCACGCAGGCCGAGACGAAGCTCTACGTCGATCTCCACAACCGCGAGCATCCGCAGGCCGTCTTCGACATGCACCAGATGGGGCGCAAGGGCGTCCGATTCATGGTGCCGCCCTTCATCGATCCGCTCGATCCGAACCAGGACCCGGTGATCCAGCAAGGCTTCGCCGCGCTCGGATCGCACATCGCCCAGCGCATGACGGCGCAGGGGATGGCCGGTGTGGCCACGAACGCGATCTTCGACAATTACTCGCCGTCCCTGGCGTATGGCAACTATCACGGCAGTGTCGATCTCCTCAGCGAGGCGGCCAGCGTGAAGCTGGCGACGCCGGTCATCCTCGAGGAGAAGGACCTTCGCGACGAGCACGGGTTCGATCCGAAGCGGCGCACCTGGAACCACCCGCTGCCGTGGAAGGGCGGCGAATGGACGTTGCGCGACATCGTGGACTACGACAAGGTCGCGGCGTTCGCCTTCCTCGAACACCTGGCCGTCAACCGCGAGCAATGGCTGCGCGATTACCGTGGCATCTCGCAGCGGCAGATCCAGCGCACCGAGAAGCCGTACGCCTTCGTGATCCCCGCCGAGCAGCGCGATCCCGCCGCGACGGTGGAACTGATCCAGATCCTCCAGCGCGGCCTGGTGGAGGTGGAGGAGGCGACGGCGCCGTTCGAGGCGGATGGCGTCACGTGGGCCGCCGGCACGCGCGTGGTGCGGCTGGAGCAGCCGGCGGCGGCCTTCGCGAAGACGCTGCTGGAAGTCCAGGTCTATCCGGACCTCCGCGAGTGGCCCGGCGGCCCGCCGAAGAAGCCCTACGATATCGCCGGTCATACGCTGCCGATCCAGATGGGCGTCCGCGCGATCCCGGTCGACCGGCCGCTGGAGGCGGATCTCCCGTTGCGGGTGATCGAGCCGGTGGAGCCGACCGGCCTCATCACCGAGATCGAGGGTGATGCGACGGCCTGGACGATCGATCCACGGTCGAACGCGGCGATCGCCACCGTCGAGCGCCTGCTGGCGGCGGAGATCCCCGTCTATCGCGTGCGGGAGGGCCAGGAGGCGGGGCTGGAGACCGGCGCCATCCTGGTGCCGGACGCGCCGGGCCGGATCGAGGCGATCGAGGACATCGTCGCCGAAACCGGGGCCACGGCGACGGCGGTCGATGCGACCGGCGCGGTGCCGGTGTGGCGCCAGTATCCGGTGCGGGTGGGTGTCTACAAGCCGTGGACGGCCAGCATGGACGAGGGCTGGGCGCGGTGGGTGCTGGAAGCCTACGGCCAGCCCTACACCTCGCTCTCGACGCCGGACGTGCGCCAGGGCGGCCTGCGATCCCGGTTCGATACCATCCTCATCCCGGAGATGACCGCCTCGGACCTGGTCTCCGGCCGGTCGGACAAGGACACGCGCTACGGCGAGGACCCGTATCCGCCGGAATATGTGGGCGGCCTGGGGCAGGTCGGGCTCGATGCCCTGCGGGAGTTCGTGGCGGCCGGGGGGACGCTGGTCGCGATCGATGCGGTGACGGAGGCGATCATCGATGCCTTCGCCCTGCCCGTCCGGCGTCCGCTCGCCGACCTGAAGGATGATGCCTTCTATTGCCCGGGCTCGCTGCTCAAGGTCGTGATGGACGGGAAGGTCCCGCTGGCGTTCGGGCTCCCGCGGGAGACGCCGGTGCTCTTCCTGAACAGCCAGGTCTTCGAGGCTGCCGGGAGCGAGGCGCGATCCATCGCCACCTATCCGGTATCGAATCCCAATCTCTCGGGCTGGATCCTCGGTGCGGAGCACCTGGCGGGCAAGAGCGCGCTGGTGGAGGTCGCCTACGGCCAGGGTCGGGTGATCCTGTTCGGGTTCCGGCCCTACTTCCGGGCGCAGACGCGGGCCACCTACAAGGCCTTCTTCAACGCCATCCTGCGCGCCGGGCTGGCCGAGGAAACGGTCGAGCTGGCCGGATAGGCGCACCGGTAACACGAACGGGAAGCGGG
>JBQCJS010000614.1:0-3453 GCA_051952485.1 Thermomicrobiales bacterium
AGGTCGTAGCGCCCGCCCGCGCCGACCTCGATCACGGCGACATCGACCCCGGCCTTCGCGAAGGCGTGGAGCGTGAGCGCCACCCACATCTCGCCGTAGGTCAACGCCTCCTCCCCGCTCGCCAGCCAGGTGGCGTGGGCGGCCATCAGCTCGTCGACGCGGTCGGCATAGGCATCCGGGGCGATCAGCGCGCCATCGAACTGGAGCTTCTCGGTCGGGACCTGGAGGTAGGGGGAGGTGTGCAGCCCCGTGCGGTATCCGGCGGCGGTGAGGATGGACGCGATCGCGGTGCTGGTCGAGCCCTTGCCGGAGGTGCCGGTGACGTGAACGATCGGATAGCGGTCCTGTGGCGAGCCGATCGCTGCCAGGAAGCGGCGGAGCCGGCCCATGCGCACCTCGGCCCGCGCCTGCACGGCCTCCCGCGACTTGTCGGTCGGCGTATGCGCCTGTTCGATCAGGCCATCGAGCGTCGCCGATGCCTGGTGGAACCGCCGGAGCAGCGTATCCGCGTCGTCCCGCCGGTCCTGCGCGTCCGCGTGGTCCTGGCTGTGGCTGTAGCTGTCCACCCGTACTGCCATGTCCTGTTTCATCCTCGATCGTCGCGTGCGCCGGGACGCTCCCGAAGCCAACGTCCATTGTCCCCGACTGCAGCGACGATACAAGGCATGATACGCGCCGCGTTGCATGGCCGAAGCCGGCCCGGCCGCGCCATCCGGCGTAGAATGGGCGCAGGCGCCCCGGGTGCTCCATGCTCTCCGTGCAAACCCGACCGATTCATCCCGGCCCACGACAGGATCGCCCTTCATGCTGAATCTGCTCTTCTCCCTCGTGATCCCGGTCATCATCATGACCCGCTTCGGATCGCTGCAGGCATTCCTGATCGCCCTGGCGTTCCCGATCGGCTTCGGCATCTACGAGATCTACCGCAATCGCAAGGTCAGCTGGCAGTCCGGCCTCGGCATCTTCAGTGTCCTGCTCACCGGTGGGTTCAAGATCCTCGAATTGCCGCCGGAATGGGTCGCCTTCAAGGAGGCGTCCGTCCCCTTCACGCTGGCGATGGCGGTGCTGGTCTCGGCATGGATCGGTCGGCCGCTCGCACGGATGTTCCTGAACCAGGTGCTGGATCGCGAGAAGATCGAGGCGGCGCTGGCGGAGCGCGGCAACGCCGACGAGTACGAGCGCAAGACGGCCATTGCCACCTACCTGCTGGCGTTCACCTTCCTGCTCTCGGCCACGCTCAATTTCGTGCTGGCGAAGGTCGTGGTGACGAGCGATCCGTCCACCTCGGCCTACAACAGCGAGATCGGCCGCATGACGGCGCTCAGCTTCCCGGTAATCACGATCCCGGTGATGATCTCGATGACGATCACGATCCTCTACATCATGCGGACGGTGAGCCAGATGACCGGGCTGGAGGCCGAGGCCGTGCTGAAGCAGCAGGGCAAGGCATCCCCCGCCAACGCCGCGACCGCCACCGGCGCCACAGACGCTGGCCCCGACGACGCGGCCGTGATCGACGTGGAGTCCCGGCCGGTGACTGCGGCGTCGGCCTCCCGCGAGGCATCCCCGCAGGCATAGGGGTCTCCCGTCTCGCTTTGGTCGGCATCTGCTCGCCTGGTCGGGCCGCCATGAAGGCCGCGGCGCGACGGGCCATCCCACGAATGGGATGATCGGCGGTCAGGCGAGCAGGTCGTCCGCGCGGACCGCGGCGTGTTGCTCGTCGGCTTCGCCGTGCCAGAGCATCCGCATCACCGGGGAAGACTCCAGCAGTTCGGCCAACGTGCCCTCCGCCACCACCCGGCCTCCATCCAGCACGATGATGCGGTCCGCCTGCATCAGGGCCGGACGCCGGTGCGAGACCACCAGCGCCGTCACGTCCGGATGCGTCGCCAGGCGTTGCCAGAGCAGCCGTTCCGTCTCCACATCGAGTGCGCTCGAGAGGTCGTCCAGCACGTAGAGATCGGCGACGCGCACGAACATCCGGGCCGTCGCCGCCCGCTGGACCTGGCCGCCGGAGAGCTTCGTGCCCCGGATGCCGACCATCGTGTCCAGCCCATCTTCCAGCGATGCGATGTCCCGCTCCATCACCGCCGCGTAGATCGCCGCGTCCAGGTCGACCCCGTCCTCGGGGAGTCCGAGCAGGATGTTGTCCCGGAGCGGCTCGCTGAAGAGCCGGGGCCACTGCGGCAGGTAGGCGCTGCGGGGTGGCACGAAGAACGTGCCCGGCTGCTCCACCACGGCGTCGTTCCAGCGCACGTCGCCCCGGTCTGGCGTCAGCAGGCCCAGCAGCGCCCGCACCAGCGTCGTCTTTCCCGACCCGATCCGGCCGGTGATGACCGTCAGCGATCCCCGTTCGACGGCGAACGAGATGTCCTCGACGCCGCGACCGGTCTCGGGATAGCGGTACGTCAGGTTGCGTAGTTCGAGCGTGCGCAGGGGATTCCCGTCCGGCGCCGGGACGGGCGGCAGGGCGGGAAGCGGCCCCCGCAGGAAGGTCGGCCCGTGCGCCATCAAGTCCGAGGCCGGCGCACCCTGAAGCAGTGCCGTCAGGCGATCGACGGAGACCGGCACCTGCCGCCATTGCGTCAGGTACTGCCCGATGAACCCGGCCGTCACCGAGAGGCCGCCGAGGTACGAGACGAACAGGGTGAAATCCCCGACCGTGAACTCGCCGGTGCGGAGCTTGCTCGCCGCGAGCAGGAGCAGGATGCCGGTGCCGACGTTCGCCAGGTTGCCGGAGACCGTCTGCAGGAAGGTGTTGAAGACCACATCGTTGATCGACGCGGTGCGGCGGGCCGCGTTGATCGCGCGGAACTGGCCGATCACGCGGTCCTCGGCGCCGGCGGCCTTCACGGCCTGGACGGCGCCGAACATCTCCCCGAGCAGCCCGGTGACGTTGCCGATCGCCTCCTGGTTCGCCTTGCGGAAGCGCACGATGCGCGTCTCCATCCGCACGACGAGAACGATCGTGAGCAGCAGCGGGACGAAGACTCCGACCGTCAGGATCGGATCGATCCGGGCGAGGATCGCGATGGAGACCGCGAGCATGAAGACCTGGCCGATGGGATCGAAGGTCCAGCTCAGGAACATGCTGATCGCCCGGGCATCGTCCCGCAGTCGGCTGACCGCCTCGCCGGACGAGACCGGCACCGAGCGCGCGCCGGGATGCGTCAGGATGCGGCGCAGCACGTTCTTGCGCATCAGCGCTTCCACGTAGATGTGGAGCACCGATTCCGCGGACGAGACCAGCAGGGTGCAGGATCGCACCACGGCGACCGCCACGAGCAGCCCGAGCAGGGTCCACATGTTCGCGCCTGCCGC
This sequence comes from Thermomicrobiales bacterium, assembly GCA_051952485.1. Taxonomy (GTDB): domain Bacteria; phylum Chloroflexota; class Chloroflexia; order Thermomicrobiales; family UBA6265; genus JASGDN01. The sequence continues at coordinate 3,322 of JBQCJS010000614.1, forward strand.
CGCACCGCCCGAGAGATCGTCGAAGAAGCGTTGCAGGATCAGGCCCGGCACCAGCGTGAGGAGATACATGCTGGTGAAGATGCCGAATCCGGCGAGGACGAAGACCCGGGGTTCGACCCCGGCGAGCGCGCG
>JBQCJS010000615.1:0-2359 GCA_051952485.1 Thermomicrobiales bacterium
CCGACGATGCAGATCGGGTATCAGGACCCCGGCGGTCCCGAGGTCTTCATCAACACCCCGGATCTGCTGATCGACCGCAACGAGCGGATCGGCCGGATCGGCCCGAACGGCAGCGGCAAGACGACGCTGATCAAGACCCTCGTCGGGGCCTTGCCCGCGCTCGCCGGGCAGTACACCTACGGCACGAACGTCAAGCCGGGGTACTACGCGCAGTCGCACGAGCAGTTGCGCGGCAAGGGCAACGAGACGCCGCTCTCCGTGATCCTCGGCACCGGCCCGATGAGCGAGGAGGTGGCGCGGAACTACCTCGGCCGCTTCCTCTTCTCCGGCGACGATGTCTACAAGCAGGTGACATCACTCTCCGGTGGCGAGCGGTCGCGGCTGGCGCTGGGCGTGCTCCTGCTGGAGCAGGCGAACTTCCTGATCCTCGACGAGCCGACCAACCACCTCGACATCCAGGCGCGCGAGACGCTGGAGGACATGCTGAGCGACTTCGACGGCACTATCCTCTTCGTCTCTCACGACCGCTACTTCATGGACCGGATCGCGACCAAGCTCTGGGTCGTCGAGGACGGCTGGCTCACGGTGTCGCTCGGCAATTACACCGACTACCAGCGCCAGATCGGCCACCGGGAGGACGAGAAGGAACCCGAGAAGGCTCCGCCTGCCCCCGAGCCGACGCCGGTCCCGGCGGTCGATGCCAACGCCCCGATCGAGACCACCGGCGAGGTCGTCTACACCGCGAAGGGCAAGCCGCGCCGGCGCAGCGATGGCGACCAGCAGAAGGCAATGGCCCAGCTGGAACGCGAGATCGGCAAGCTGGAAGGCCGCCTGAACCAGATCAGCGACGCCCTCGCGGTCGCCAGCGGGGACGAGGACCTCGATGCGATCGCGCGGCTCGGTGAGGAATACGAGAGCGTGCAGGCGTCGCTGGACGAGGCCTACGCCCGCTGGGAGACGATCTCCCCGGCCCCGGTCGGCTGACCCGGCATGTCGACGACCCCGCTGCCGCCACCTGAGGATCGCAAGATCGTGCTGGGGATCACCGGCAATATCGCCAGTGGGAAGAGCACCGTCGTCGAGATGCTGAAGGGGTTCGGCGCGATCCACTTCGACGCCGACCTCGTCTACCGCGAACTCGTCGGGCCGGGTCAGCCCCTGCTGCGTGCGCTGGCCGATCGCTTCGGTGAGGGCATCGTCGCGGCGGACGGCTCGCTGGACCGCAAGGCGCTGGGGGCGATCGTCTTCGCCGACCCGGCGAGGCTGGCCGAACTCGATGCGCTGACCCATCCCGCCATCATTGCCGAGATCGACCGGCGGGCCGATGCGGTCCCGTACGGCGTGGTGGTGATCGACGCGGTGAAGCTGGTCGAGAGCGGGCACGCCGATCACTGCGATGCTGTCTGGGTGGTCGTGGCCAACCCGGATGTCCAGATGACACGGCTTATGATCCGTAATAGGATTGACGCATCGGAAGCGCGACGGCGGATCGAAGCGCAGCCGCCCATGGCGGCGAAGCTGGCACGCGCCGATCATGTCATCGACAACAGTGGCACGCTGGATGAGTTGCGGATGCAGGTCGGTTCGGCCTGGAACGACCTGATCGAACGCGTGCCGCACGACTGAGGAAGGACCGGACGACGATGGGTTTCTCGCTGGAGAACGTGACCGAGCCCGTGAAGGTGGATGTCTACTTCGACTACGCCTGCCCGTTCGCATGGGCTGGACAGGTCTGGCTCGACGATGTGAACGAGAAGACCGGCGGCAAGCTGGATATTACCTGGAAGATCTTCCCGCTGGAGCAGGTGAACGCCAAGGACCCCGAGTTCAAGGTGTGGGAGCAGCCGAACGATGGCACCTCCAGCACGCTGCGCTCGTTCCAGGGCTTCTGGGCGGCCCAGCAGCAGGGCGAGGACGCCTTCAAGAAGTTCCACGCCGCGCTGTTCAAGAAGCGGCATATCGATGGCCGGAACCTCGCCGGGCAGGCGGTGCTCGAATCGGCGGCGGAGGAAGCCGGACTCGACCTGGAGAAGTTCCGCGAGGACCTGAAGTCGGACGCCGTCTTCGCCCAGATCGAGGAAGATTTCACGACCGGCCAGGGTGAGCTGGGGGTCTTCGGCACCCCAACCGTCGTCTACGACAATGGGCTTGGCGCCTATCTGCAGGTCAACTTCCGCGACATGCCGTCCGATCCGGTGCAGTTCTTCAACGAGTTCACCGACATCGTGCGCGATCGCCCGAACGTCTTCGAGATCAAGCGCCCGCGCCCGGCCCCGAAGAAGTAGCCGCACGCCGAACGCCGCGATCGAACGGGGATGGCCCACGCCATCCCCGTTCGCCGTTCCCGTACAATGCGAGC
>JBQCJS010000616.1:0-2385 GCA_051952485.1 Thermomicrobiales bacterium
CGAGGCATTCCTCGATCTCACCTTCGAGGTCCATGAGTACGACCCGCTGGCGACGCTTGCCATCGGCGCCCTCACCATCGACTTCCAGCGCTCCGAACACCCGCTCCCCTGCTGGTCGATGCGCCTCAACGTTCCCGGTGGCCGCGCCTTCGTCTATACCGCCGACACGGCCGATCCCGAGCGCCTGATCCCGTTCGGCGACGGCGCCCATGTCCTGCTCTCCGAGGCGACGCTCACCCGGACCCCGGAGCCGGGCTCCGAGATCTCGCATATCTCGGCAGCCCAGGCGGGCGCCCTCGCGACCCGGATCGGCGCGAAGATCCTCGTCCTCACCCACATGTGGGAGGAGAACGACGCCCATGAGGCGATCGCCCAGGCCCAGGAAACCTTCGCCGGCGACATCATCCGCGCCCAGCCGGGAGTGACGATCCAGTGGTAGCGAAGACGGTACACGTCGATTCGATTCCGCAGGATGTCCCCGGCGTCCGGGTCGGCCATTACACCGACGGGGAGAACCTCACCGGCACCACGGTCATCCTCTTCGACGACCTCGCCCTGACCGCGGTGGAAGTGCGTGGCTCCGCGCCGGGCAGCCTCAACACCGCCATGCTCGAACCGGGCATGGCCGCCCAGCACGTCGATGCCATCGTCCTCACCGGCGGCAGTTCCTACGGGCTTCGCGCCGCCGACGGGGTAATGGACGGCCTGAAGGAGCGCGGGCGCGGTGTGCCCTTCGGCGGCACGGTTGTCCCGCTGGTCGCGGGGGCGGTCATCTTCGATCTCATGGCCGGCGAACCGGTCGCCCCGAGCGTGGACGCCGGGCGAGCGGCTTTCGAAGCTGCGGCGCCGCTTTCCACGATCACGTCCGGGCATGTCGGCGTGGGAACCGGCGCCCGGCTCGGCTGGATCGCGGGTCCGGATCGTCACCGGCGCGGGGGATTCGGGGTGGCCCAGGTCCAGCTCGGATTCGGGTCCGTCACCGCGTTCGTGGCGCTGAATGCCCTGGGGACGACCGCCGCCGAGACGATCGAGCGGGGAGAACCCGATCCCCGCCACCGGTTCATCGGCCAGGTCGGGTCCGTGTCGGTGCCGGAGGGACAGAACACGACGCTGATCTCGCTGGTGACGGATATCCCCTGCACCCACCACCTGCTCATGCGCTGCTGCGTCGCCGCGCACGATGCCCTTGCCCGGGTGATCGTTCCGGCCCACACCGTCGCCGATGGGGATATCGCCTTCGCCAGCAGCCTGCGTGAAGGACCGATCGACCGCGAGCACGGCATGGCGCTGACCTTCGCCAGCGAGCTGGCCACCGAGGCCGCCTTGCGCAACGCCGCCGCCCTGACGATGCCAGGACCGGGGTGAGGACGGGGCAACGATCGTGCATTCGTCACTGCACCGATGAATCCGGTCCCGGCAGCGGGACGAAACGTGGGTGATACACTGATCGAACGATGACTCATGGGGAGCACGACCACCACCACGACCACTCCCCGGCCAGCCACGTCCAGCCCCCAGCCAGACGAGAGGCGGCGCATTTCGATGACGCTCCACGACGCTCCCGATGCAAGACCCCCGGTTCCCGGTCGCCCCACGATCGTGCTGGGCAGCAGCGCGTCCGCGCTCGGGTCCGCCGCCAACGCCCTTTCCGTCACCGAATCCGGGCCGTTCTACGCCCTTGACCTCGACCTGCGCGATGCCTGGCTGCCCCCCGCCTGGCACCAGATCGCGTCCCGCCACGTCCAGTCCACGATCCGCCTCCGCAGCCTGTGGCTCCCCGCGACGCTCACCGGGTTCAACGTGGGGCGGCGTCACGCGCGGATCACCGAGCTGCTGCTCCACGGACGGGATGACCTGGGATTGCGGGAGCTGATCGTGCCACGGCTCTCCGCCGAGACGGCAGGCGTCAATCTCGCCGCGGAGGCGCGTGCCTTCACGAAGGCGTCCAGCGGCGTGGTACGAATCGCCATCGGCATCCGGGCGGCGTCACTGATGCGGCACGCCGACCACCTCGACCGCCTAGCCGCCATCCGCCGCACAATCGAGGAATGGGATCTCGGGGTCGCCCTCGACCTCACCGGGGACATCCCCGGCGGCTGGGAGGCAGAGGCCGCGATCGCCCGCCTCGTGCGGCGGATGTCGCTCGTGCGGCTGGAACCGTGGCTTCTCCCGACCGGGCAACCCGACCTCTCCGCCGCCGGGCAACTCGCGGCGCGCAGCCTGGCGATGCTGGCCGATCAGGGGTACACGGGCATCATCAGCCTGATTACTATCGGTGGGGGCGTCCTCGATCGGCCGCGGGTCGGGCGAGCCGCGGCGCACAGCCTGCTCCTCTACGAAGATGTCCTGCGGCGCTTCACCCCCGCCGCCATCGACGATGCCTCC
>JBQCJS010000617.1:0-2020 GCA_051952485.1 Thermomicrobiales bacterium
TCGCCGCCGTGGTCTCCCGACATGATGACCGAAGAAGCCAAGGACGAGCTCGGCATCTGGTAGATCAGGGAATGTCCGGCCCTCGCAGCTTCCTGGCAAACTACCGTGAATCGCTGCGAGGGCCGAGATGTGTCAGCCCACGGCGATCCGTGATACTGTGTCCGGACTCTCCTGCCGCGATGCAGCGGCAAGGTTCCGTGTTCCGTGTTCTTTCGATGGACTTGCCGGATGCGCCGTTCCCAACCCACCAAACCTCCCGGTCGCCACGGCGCGTCGATCAACAATCCCCGCCCACGCAGGTCCGAGTACTCCACGCGCTCTGCGGCCGCCATTGTCATCGCGATCACCGCCTTGGCCATCGCCTTCGGCGCACGCGCGGTGAGCCTCGATCCGAGCGCTCATCTGGCCGGGCCGACGCCCATGGGCACCACCATCGCGATGGTCGATCCGACGGCCACCTCCACAATCAGCTTCGTGCCAGCCACGAATGCGCCCACCGCGACAACGGCGCCGACGCTCTCGCCCACCACGATCCCGACGGAACCTCCCACCCTCGAACCGACATCAACGCCCACCGAGGAGATGCACCCGACGGTGCCACCCTCCGGCAACGACAGCGAATCGGTAGTTTTCGAGCGTGGCAACCCCAACAAGAAGTTGATCGCCTTCACCTTCGACGCGGGGGAAGGTCCCGGGTACGTCTCCGAGATCCTCGATCTCTTCGCGAAGTACGGGATTCATGGCAGCTTCGGGGTGACGGGCCAATGGGCAGAACAGAATCCCGACCTCGTGAAGCGCATGGTGGACGAAGGCCATCTCGTCTTCAATCACACCGAGAATCACAAGTCGTTCACCGGTTTCAGCCCCGGCACAGCCCCGCTGACCGATCAGGAACGCAGTGACGAAATCACCCAGGCGAACGATGCGATCGAGGAGGCATCCGGCGTCACGACCAAGCCGCTCTTCCGCTTCCCCTACAACGATTATGACGAACAGTCGCTCATCCTGCTCAAGCAGCTTGGCTACGATTACACCCTCGGGTATACCTGCGACACCCAGGCATGGAATGGCAAGACTGCCGATGAGATCATCCAGCATTGCGGCCCGGATTCGCCCGATGGTGGGCCGGGCGGCATCATCCTCATGCACGTGGTGCAGGAGCAGGATTTCCTCGCGCTGGAGCCACTGATCGGGGCCTATCTCGCCGCCGGTTACGAGATCGTCACGATGGATGTGATGATCGGTTCGTGATCCGGACCCATTCTGCGGGAGATCGAGCACGTGATCGCTTCCCGAGGGCATCAAGCCGCCTCAGGCATGCATGCCCACCGGAATCCCCCGGCATCGCGGAATCCATGTGAGAATGATGGGCGACACGGTACACTACTGGCGACGAGCCGTTGGCACGCAACGCCAGTCCTTGCGTGCCAGGACGGACATTGGGGGGCGCCTTTCCGATCGATGCGATCATGGAAGGCGAACAGAAGGAGTCCACGACCGGCACGGGACTGTGCGTGACCCGCGTGCAATGGTGGTGTGGGACGAGATCGACGAGGCAGGGAGGCCCGGATCCGGATGATGCGCATGAATCGACGACGCTTTCTCGCTCTTGCCTCGGTCGGCGCGACCGGTGGCATCCTCACCGCGTGTGGCAACGATCCGGAGGCGACCAACCTGACGCCGACGCGGATCGCCGATGCGATCAATGCGCCGACGCTGGCGACCAACGCAACCCCTCCGGGCGGTGAGACCGCCGGTGGTGGCGGTGGAGGCGGACCAGAGCAGACGAAGATCGATGTCTCGACGGTCGATCTCAAGTTCGAACCCAGCTCCTTCTCGATTCCGGCGGACACTGATGTGACCGTGACCGTCACGAATCACGGAGCGCTTCAGCACGACTTCCATATCGAACAGCTGGACCTGACCACGAAGCTCCTGAACGCAGGCGAATCCGACACGCTGACGTTCAAGGCCTCGGCGGGAACGCTCGACTTCTGGTGCACGGTGCCCGGTCACAAGG
>JBQCJS010000618.1:0-3278 GCA_051952485.1 Thermomicrobiales bacterium
TAGTCGGCGATCGGGCCGCGCCCGTTCGATGTGCGCTCCACCGTGGCGTCGTGGAAGAGCACGAGCTCCCCGTCCCGCGTGAGCTGGACATCGGTCTCGATCGCGTCCGCGCCCATCGCGATGGCGAGATCGAAGGCAGCGGCGGTGTTCTCCGGCGCGTAGCCCGATGCGCCCCGGTGGGCGATGGCGCGCGGTCGGCGGTCGATCATGAAGCCCCCTCCCGGGAACGGTCCAGCAGGCCAAGCTCGCGCAGCGCCGCCCAGGTTGCCGGGCAGTTCGCCCCGTCCGGGGCCAGGTGCGCGATCAGGTGGTCGAGGTCACCCGCCTCGTCGACATCGAAGGTCGCATGGGTTTCGACCACCCGCAAGCCCAGCCGCGCCGATTCCGCGACCACGCCATCGGCGGCGCTGGCCGTGCTCATCGGCACGCGGGAGAGCACATCGACGTAACCGCGCCCTTCCAGCCGCTGCCCGATCAGGTAGTACCCGCCATCGCGGACCCGTCCCAGGGCGACATCGGCCTCGCGCAGCATCGCGAATCCCGTCTCGATCGTCTCCCGCGTCAGGTGCGGCGAGTCGGACGCGATGAGGATCGCCAGCGGGTAGCCGAGATCGTGCGCATGGCGGAGCAGGTTGGCCTGCCGCGTCCCCCAGTCCGGCCCATCCTGCGGGACGAAGTGGACCGGACCCGGATCGCTGCCTGTCACGTCGGCCATCACCGCCGCGAAATCGGCCTCCGGCGGCGAATGCGTCCAGGCGAGGTCGAACGGATGCGGCGTCCCGTTGGGCGAGAGCCGCGCGGCCAGATCGACCAGGAAGGCGCGGTAGAGCGCCGCCGCCCGCTCCATCCCGATCGCGCGACCGAGGCGGGTCTTCGTCTCGCCCGCCACCGGCGCCCGCGCGGCGATCATCAGCAGGCAATCCGACCGCCGGTGGCGCTCCCCATCGTTCATCCGGCGTCTCCTTCCCGCTCACGGTCCAGCGCCGCCTGGAGGTCGGCCGGCAACGGCGCGCGGTCGGATCGCGCCCGCAGGATCGCCCCGAGGATGCGCCACCCGATCCGCAGCGACGCCCGCAGGTTGCCGCCCACCTTGGAGACCCCGCCCGCCCGCTTCCGGTAGGAGACGGGCACCTCCCGCACGCGCAGGTCCGCCCGCACCGCCCGCCCGATCATCTCGATCGACCAGCCGTAGGTCATCTCCCGCATCCCCAGCTGGAGCAGGTCGTCCCGCCGGATGACGCGGAAGGGGCCGATATCGGTGATCCGCACCCGGTAGACGAGGCGGAAGAGCACGGTGGCGACCCAATTCCCGAAGACCTGCTGCGGCGTCAGCGCCCCGGCCTCGACCGAGCCCAGCGTGCGGCTGCCCAGCACGAGGCCGACTTCCCCGGCCAGCAATGGCGCCAGCAGGGACGGCAACTCCGCCGGCACGTCGCTGCGGTCGCCGTCCATCAGCACGATGAGATCGACCGCGCCCGCCGCGAGCACCCCGGTGAGGCAAGCCCGCCCGTAGCCCTTGCGCGGCTCCGGCACCACCTCGGCCCCGGCCCCCCGCGCGACCTCGGCGGTGCGATCGGTGCTGCCGTTGTCGACCACGACGATCCGTTCGATGCGCACCGGCAACGCCGGGTCGTCCGCCACGGCGCGGACATCCCCCACCAGCAGGCCGATGGACTCCTCCTCGTCGAGGCAGGGGATGACCACAGCGGCGGTGAGGCGCGCGGAACCGTCGCTCACGCGCGGGATGCCTTCTTCACGACCTGGCGCTTGCGCAGGCGACGCTCGGCGGCGGAGAAGTACTCGCCGATATCGCCCTGTTCGGCGATCCAGGCCAGGTAGCGGTCGATCCCGGCCTCCAGGTCGACCTCCGGCGCGAACCCGAGCGCGGCGATCCGGCTCGTGTCGCTGATCAGCGCCCGCATCTCGCCGGGCCGGTACTCGCCCGGCAGGTGCGGCGCGATCTCCTTGCCGAGCTTCCGCGCCAGCAGGCTCGCCAGCGCCCCGATCTCCGCCGCCTGCCCGGTGCCGACGTTCATCACCTGCCCGTTCGCCCGGTCGTCCGTCGCGACCAGCAGGTTGGCGCGGGCGATGTCCTCCACGAAGATCAGGTCCCGAGACTGGCGCCCGTCCTCGTAGACCACCGGCGGCAGGTCGTTCATCAGGCGCGTGCAGAAGATGGCGATCACGCCGGTGTACGGGTTGAAGAGCGACTGCCGCGGCCCATACGTGCAGGAATAGCGCAACGCCGTGACCGGAATCCCCGTCGCCCGCCCGAACGAGATGACGAGCCGCTCCTGATCGGCCTTGCTGATGGCGTAGACGTTCTCGCCACCCATCGGCGCGGCCTCGTCGGTCGGCGCCGGCGTTGCGTCCTGCCCGCAGGCCGGGCAGTGCATGGCGTAGTCGCCCGCCTGGAGCTGCGCGATCGGCCGCGTGACGCCGTAGAAGCGGCCGTGCTCCGGACAGGTGTAGGCGCCCTCGTTGTAGACGGCCTGGGACGAGGCGACGACGACCTTCCGCACCGGCAGGTCGTGATTGCGGATCGTCTCCAGCATCAGCGCCGTGCCGACCGAGTTGACATGCATGAACTTGGCGATCTCCGGCATGTAGCCGCCGTAGGCCGCCTCGTGGAAGACGATATCGATCCCGTCCAGGGCGCGTTCCCAGTCGGCGCGATTGCGGACATCGCCCTTCACGAACTCCACATCGGCGGGAACCCAGTCCGGCTTGCCATGCCGATGGGTCTGCCGTTCGAGGCTGTCCAGGATGCGCACATCCCAGCCCTCTGCCCGGGCCGCATCGACGATGTTCGACCCGATCAGTCCCGCCCCACCCGTCACCAGGGCCGTCGTCATGCCGTCTGAACCTCCTGCCGGATCGAGGCTCCCCCGGCGACCGTGTCGAGGGCCGCCTTGAGGTCGCCTATGATGTCTGCCGCCGATTCCAGGCCGATCGAGAGCCGCAGGAACCCGCCCTCGGCGCGGTCGGTATCGTCGCATGGTACCCGGCGTGGCGGGCGGCAGATGGTCGTGGCCGTGCCGCCAAGGCTGCCCGCGTAGACGATCAGGCGCAGGGCGTGGAGGAAGGGCGCCACCGCTGGTTCCCCGCCCGAGAGGCGCAGGCGGATCATCCCGCCATGCCCGGCCGGCAGCATCCGCGCGACGACCTCCCCAGCCTCCCCCGCCGCGAGCCCGGGATAGGCGACCGCCGCCACCGCCGGGTGGGCGGCGAGGGCATCCGCCACCTGCCGCGCCGAATCGCAGATCCAGGCCATGCGC
>JBQCJS010000619.1:0-3221 GCA_051952485.1 Thermomicrobiales bacterium
CCTGCCGACCCCCCGCGAGCAGACCCTCGTGATCGAGCAGGAGACGTCCAACGTCTGGGACAGCTTCAATGCCTTCATCCCGAACGGCGACGCCTACAACTACGGCATCTCCCAGCTCGCGCGGGAGAACCTGTTCTACGTGAACTTCGTGACCGGCGAGATCAAGCCCTGGCTGGCCGAGAAGTTCGAGTACAACGCCGACCATACCGAGGTCACCCTTCACCTGAACCCGAAGGTGAAATGGAGCGATGGCACGCCGTGGACCTCGGCGGATGTCGTCTTCTCCCAGCAGATGCTGCTCGACAACCCGCAGCTGAACGGCGCGGCCGGCGTGATCGCCGACGTGAAGTCCGTGAAGGCGACCGACGAGCACACCGTCGTCTGGACCCTGAACGAGCCGCTGCCGCGCTTCCACTACCGCTTCTACGCCGGCGTGATCGCCGATGGCGTGCAGGTGGTGCCGAAGCACATCTGGGAGAAGGAAGATCCGGGCACCTTCAAGGACAATCCGCCCGTCCGCACCGGACCCTACACCCTGAAGGAGGCATCGTCCTCCAAGCTCTACTACCTGTGGGAGAAGAACCCGGACTACTGGGCCAAGGACGTGATGGATCCGGCGCCCCAGTATGTCCTCTACGTGCAGGCGACCTCGCCGGACACCTCCGTGCAGGAGTTCATCGCCGGGAACATCGACATCGGGATCGTCGATTACCTGAACCAGCAGGTGATCATGGGCCAGACAGACAAGACGGCGCAGAACATCTTCGCCGACCCCTGCCCGCGCGGCTTCTACTTCAACGAGGCATCCCCCAGCGGCCTGTTCTCGCATCCCGAGGCGAAGTGGGCGTTCTCGCACCTCCTCGACCGGGACACCATCGCGAAGACGATCTCCCAGCCGGAGTCGCGGCCCGCGCACTATCCGTGGGCGGACTACGACGGCTGGAAGAAGTGGGCGCCCGATGATGTCGTGAACTCCTTCGACTGGTCGTTCGACCCGGAGAAGGCGAAGGCCTTGCTGGACGGGATCGGCGCGACGCAGGATGGCGACACCCGCAGCTTCAACGGCAAGGCGATCCAGCTGACGATGATCTGCCCGATGCCGACCAACAACCCGATGTTCCAGATCGGCGAGACGCTGGTCGCCGAGGCGGCGAAGCTCGGTATCCAGATCGACCACAAGAGCCTCCCCGGCTCGGCGTTCTGGGATACCTACGCGATGGGGGAGTACGACATCTCCAACCACTGGCTCTGCGGGATGGAATATGACCCGATCCAGGTCTTTGGCGGGTTCAACTCCAAGAACTTCCAGCCGGTCGGGACCCGCGTGACCTCGGGCGGCGACCAGGGTAGCGCTCGCGTTCAGAACAAGGAACTGGACGACGTGCTGGCGCAGCTGGACGAGATCGGCCCGGACGACCCGAAGGCGGCGGCCCTCTACAGCCAGGCCCTGAAGCTCTGGGGAACCAACCTCTTCTCGATGCCGAGCATCGAGCAGATCGCCCCGATGCTCTTCAACACGACCTACTGGACGAACTGGCCGCCGACCGAGAACCCCTCCACGATTCCGGCGAACTGGTGGGGCGGATTCCTCTTCACCGTCGGCAATCTCAAGAAGGCCTGACCCACCGCACGGGTCACGGGAACGGGACGCGAGCTTCATCGCGTCCCGTTCGCCGTGCCTGGATGGAGCGCCCAGCCGAGTCCCAGCCCGCGTGAAGGAATCGCAGTTCTGGAGGCTCTGGACAACAAAAGACTTGCTGTCGAGCAAATGGGTGTCGATAAACTAGCCAGAAAGTGCTAGTGAAGGGGTGCCCATCTGCCCCTTTCCGGCCCGAACGGCCTCCCGTATCCTTTGGGCACGCCAAATGGCAACAAGTGAATCCGTGGCGCGATTCCCGGTTGGGTCGTTAGCCCGTGGCGAATGTGCCGCGAGCGTCCGTGTTTGTTCCGCAGCGAAGCGGTACGCAAGGAGTCTCTGCATGGCTGAGCAGCATTCTGGTCTCGTGAATCGTCGGCAGGTGGTCGCGGGAGCGGCCGCTGGCGGCGCTGCGCTCGCGTTCGGGACCGCGGCCGTTGGAGCGGCTCCGGCCACAGGGGCATCGTCCGCGGTGCGGGCGCAGAGCTCCGCCAACCTGCCGACGCCGCGCGCGGAGACGCTCGTGGTGGAGCAGGGGACCAACAACGTCTGGGACTCGTTCAACCCGTACATCCCGAACGGCGAGGCCTACAACTACGGTCTCTCGCAGGTCGCCCGCGAGAACATGTTCGTCGCCAACTTCCTCACCGGCGAGACGACCCCCTGGCTGGCGACGAAGTACACCTACAATGCCGACTTCACGCAGATCACCCTGGAGCTGAATCCGGCGGTGAAGTGGAGCGACGGCCAGGCTTTCACCGCGGCCGATGTCGAGTTCTCCGAGAACCTCTACCTCAAGAACCCGAACCTGAACGGCGCGTCCAGCTTCATCGACAGCGTCAAGTCGGTGACGGCCAAGGGCGACACGACCGTGGTCTACGAGCTCACCCGCGCCCAGCCGCGCTTCCACTACCGCTTCATCGCCGGCATCATCGCCGACGGGATGCGCGTCGTGCCGAAGCACATCTGGGAAAAGGAAGACGTCAACACCTACAAGTTCAATCCTCCCGTCTACACCGGCCCCTACACGCTGAAGCAGTCCGGTGCGGATGTCCTCCTCTATGCCTGGCAGAAGAACCCGGACTACTGGAACAAGGCGACCCTCGATCCCGCGCCGGGCTACGTCGTCTACCTCCAGCAGACGGCGGTCGATGCCGCTGTGCAGGCCTTCCTGGCCGGTGATGTCGACGTCACCAGCGCGGACTACCTGAACCAGCAGGTGATCGCCTCCCAGGACCAGAACACGTCGAGCTTCCAGTTCCCGGACCCCTGTCCGCGCGGTGTGTGGTTCAATGCCGATTCGCCATCGGGCATCTTCTCCTCGCCGGACGGTCGCTGGGCGTTCAGCCACCTGATCGACCGCGAGACGATCGCCAAGACGGTCTGGCAGCCGGAGACGGTACCCGCCTCCTACCCGTGGGCGAACTATGCCGGGTGGACGAAGTGGGCGCCGGACAGCGTCATGAGCAAGTACGACATGTCGTTCAGCACCGACAAGGCGCTTGAACTGCTGACGAAGCTCGGCGCGACCAAGAACGGCGACACGCTGGAGTTCAACGGCAAGCCGATCAGCCTGACCATGATC